>JAKCEC010000013.1 GCA_021841725.1 Actinomycetes bacterium
GGCGGCGCTCGCGCCGCTCCTGTTGACGGGACCACTCGCGGGCACCCTCGTCGACCGGGTCAATCACCGGCGGCTCCTCCTCGTGACCCAGAGCCTCTACGTCGCCCTCTCGGTGCTGATGGCCGTGGTGACCGCGACGGGGACGGTACGGGTCTGGATGGTGTTCGCCACCGCCTTCGCGGCGGGGGTCGTGGGGGCCCCCGACACCGCGGCGCGACAGGTCTACGCCAACGACCTCGTGGGTCCCGAGCGTCTCAACAGTGCCCTGAGCCTGAACGAAGTCGTCATCAACGCCTCGCGCGTCGTGGGGCCGGCCCTGGGCGCGCTCCTGCTCGCGACCGCGGGGGTGAGCGCGTGCTGTTGGGCGAACGCGCTGTCCTTCGTCCCCTCCCTGCTCGTCCTGGTGCGGCACCGACGCCTGGGGGTCGCGGCCCGGGTGGTGCACCCTCACCACGACCCGCGCTTCGTGGTGGGGTGGCGCTACGCCTGGCACCACCCCACCATCCGCATCAGTTTGCTGCTGGCCGCGGCCTCGGGCATGCTCTTTAACATGAGCGTTCCCCTCCCGCTCCTCGCGACGCGCGTGTTTCACCTGGGCGCGAGTGGTTTCGGTCTGATGATGTCGGTCTTCGGGGTGGGGGGGATCCTCGGTGGGCTGATCGCCGCGGGACACGCCGCACCGAGTCGGCGGTCGGTCCTGGTACTGGCGGCGGTGACCGGCGCGGCCGTGGTGGCGACGGCCAGCGCGCCCACCGTCGGCGAGTTCTACGCCGGACTCGCCCTCACGGGCGCGGCGTCGATCTGGTTCGTGGCGCGCGCGAACGCGCTGGTGCAGCTCGAGACGACGCCGGCCCTGCGCGGTCGCGTGATGGCGGTGTGGTCCATGGCCCTGCCCGGGTGCATGCCGGTGCTGAGTCCGCTGGTGGGCTGGGTGGGTACCTCACTGGGCGCGCGCTCGGGCTTCGCCCTCTCGGGGGTCAGCCTGCTCGCCCTGGCCGGCGCGGGCGCGCGGCGTCCCCGCGCGCGCTGAGGTCCGTCGCGCGGCGAGATCGTGGACCATCGCGGCGTAGTGCGCGAGGCCGGGTACGGCGCGTCCGGGCACCTTGGCGCGATCGTCCCAGGCGCGCAGGGCCAGGGCGGCGGCGAAACCCGGCTGCGCCTGAAAGCGCTCGCGCTCGTCGAAGGTGAGGGGACCGCCCTGGGTGAGGAAGGTGACCCGTGACGCGGGGGAGAGTTCGTCGTAGTAGTCCGGGTCAATCGTGCACCGCCAGCGCTTGGCGGTAACGTGCAGGGCGACCGGCCCGGCCACGGCGGGCCCGAAGAGCGGCGCGAGGAGTCGCGCGCCGAGCGCGGCGTGATCGGCGTCGGGTCCCGCGGCCGCCGAGGACTCGTCGTCGCTGACGAACCAGCCCACGTCGTGAAAGAGGGCGGCGCAGACGAGCTCGCGCGTGGCGCCGTCGTGGACCGCGTGGTCGGCGCACTGCAACGCGTGTTCGAGTCCGGTGACGTCCTCGCCGTAGCGACGATGTCCGCAACGTCCGTAGAGCGCGAGGAGATCGTCGACGGTCGACGGGGCCCCGGACCTCGCGGGCGCCGCGCGGCGTCGATCGGGTGACGGCTGCACCAGCCCACTCTAGGAACCGGGGGTAACGACGCGGTGTCGTCTCGACCGGCGCCGCGTCCTCGCCGTCGTCACCGGGATGTCACGCACCGCGCCGCCCCCGGGGGGGATCCGGGGGCGGCGCGGCGGTGTTAGTAGTTGTAGGCCCCGCCGTGGGTCGTGGTGGTGGTGGCGACGTGCGTCGGCTTGACCAGGACCACCACGGACCACTTGCCCCAGGTGTCGCTGACGTTGCCGTGGACCTGTCCGGGTGCGGTGTCGAAGGCGAACCAGTAGAGGGCCCGCCCGTTGTAGGTCACCTGCAGGCGACCACCCGCGCGCCGAATCGTGCCCAGTCGATGGGCGTCCACTCCGCGACCCGCGACCGCACGCGTCACGCCGCGCGGGAGCAGGACCGCGGGCCAGTAGTGCGCGCAGGTACTGGTGCAGGCGACCCGCGAGGGCGTCAGCGTATAGACGGTGTGGGTGCTCTGCAGGATCGTGCCGTACTGCTTGGTGGTGAGCGTGGAGACCACGAGTCGCGGCGCGACGCGCGCGGAGGTCGTGGCGCCCGACGCGCCCGACGCCACGAGGGCGGGCCCCGTCGCGAGGCTGGCGACCCCGAGGACGCCGGCCAGCAGCGCGCGGCGTCGAGGGGCCGAGGGGACTCGGTGGGAAGGTTGCATGGGTGGGTCTCCTGTCGTCGATGGATTGCTACGCGGGAGCGGACGGCGCGGTCACCACCGGCACTCGACCTCTCCCCCCAGTTCTACGCGCGAGGGCCCCGGAGGGATCACTGCGGGTCCGGGCTCAGGTCGACACCGTCGCCGTGGCGATCACGTGACCGGCGACGTCGGTGATCCGGGCCTCACGCACCTCGCGGCCGGTCGCCGCCACTCGCGCGGCCCACGCGCCGTGGCCGTGGTGCACCGCGAAGGCGCCGACGTCCAGCGTGCGGCCGTCGCGTAACGTGACGCTGCACCACACGGTGCCGGACCAGCTGGCGTCGTCGAGCGACACGTAGATCCACGTCGGCACGCTCGCACTCACCCAGAGGTGGCCGAGGGCGTGACCGTCCGCGGCGAGCGTGGCGCTGAGCGGGGTGTCGTGTCCGGCGACGGGCGCCGGGGCGTGCGGACCTCGCACCACGAGGGCCGTCGCGCCCGCCACGAGGACGAGGGCCGCCGCGACCAGTCCCAGCTCGCGTCCGCGTCCGCGCCGCGGCGCCGCGGCGTTGGCGCGGTAGCGCTCCAGGACGCGTGTCTCGAAATCCGTCGGCGGATCGCTCGAGGGCGCGAGGGTGACGAGCCGGTCGCCGACCGCCGTGAGGGATTCGACCTCGTGACGACAGGTCGAGCACGACACCACGTGGTCGAGCACCCGCGCCCGCTCGCGCCCGCTGAGGAGACCCAGGGCGAATTCCGCCAGATCGTCGCGGACCTCGTCGCATTCCAGCGGGGACGACGTCACGAGGTCTCCTGGGCGACGAGGTCGCGCAGGCGCGCCAGGCCGAGTCGCAGTCGGCTCTTGGCGGTGCCCAGCGGGATCGATTCACTCTCGGCGATCTCGGCCGCGGTGCGTCCGTAGATGACGGCGAGTACGACGCAACGCCGCTGTTCCTGCGGCAACTGGGCGAGGGCGAGCCAGGCCGGCGCGGCGTCGTCGCTCTGGGTCGCCGCGTCCTCGGGTGAAGGCGCGGGGCTCGCCAGTGTCGCGAACACCTGGTCGTCGGGCGCGGTGGGGATCGCTCGACGCAGGCGCAGCGCGTCGATGGCGAGGTGGCGGGTGATGGTGAGGGCCCACGTGGAGGCCGCCCCGCGCCGCACGTCGTAGGCCGCGGCGTGTCGCACGATGCGCAAGAAGGCCTCCTGGGTGACGTCCTCGGCGACGCCGACGTCGCCCACGATGGTCAGGGCCAGGCCGAAGAGTCGGCGCTGGTAACGCCGCACGAAGGCGCCGACGCAGGCGTCGTCGCCCAGGGCGACCCCCGCGAGTAGCGCGTCGTCCGCGACGTGGTCCAGGGCTGGCGTCCGACTCCTCATCACCTGATACTACGGTTGAGGCCCCCGGCGCGATCACTGGTGGGCGTCGCGAGGGCGACGATGGCGGAGGGAGTGGGATTTGAACCCACGGTGGGCAAGCCCACGCCGGTTTTCAAGACCGGTACATTCGGCCGCTCTGTCATCCCTCCGTCGTCAATCTTAGACGACCCGGTGATCAGCCCTTTTTCCCGCGCGCGCGAGCGCGCCCCGCCTGATCCAGGATGACCTTGCGCAAGCGCACCGACTTCGGCGTCACCTCCACCGCCTCGTCGTCGGCGATGAATTCGAGGGCTTGCTCCAGCGAGAAGACCGTGGCGGGCGTGATGCGCTCGGTGTGGTCCGAGCCCGAGGCGCGCATGTTGGTGAGCTTCTTCTCCTTGGTGGGGTTCACGTTCATCTCGTCGGCGCGCGCGTTCTCGCCCACGATCATGCCTTCGTAGACCTCGACGCCGGGGCCGACGAACAGCGTGCCGCGCGCCTCGAGGTCGATGAGGGCATTGGCCGTGGTCGGACCACGACGGTCCGCCACCAGGACGCCGCTCTGGCGCAGGCGGATGTCGCCGAACCAGGGCTCGTACCCGTCGAAGTTGGTGTGCATCATGCCCGCCCCCCGGGTCTCGGTCATGAAGTCGGTGCGGATGCCCACGAGGCCGCGCGCCGGGATGCGCCACTCCAGGCGCACCCAACCGGTACCGTGGTTGATCAGGTCGGTCATGGTGCCCTTGCGGGTCGCCAACAACGTCGTGATGTTACCGACGAATTCCTCGGGGGTATCGATGGTGACGTGCTCGACGGGCTCGTGGACCTTGCCGTCGATGACGCGGGTGACCACCTGGGGCTTGCCCACGGTGAGTTCGAAACCTTCGCGTCGCATGGTCTCGATGAGCACCGCCAGCTGCAGTTCGCCGCGGCCCTGGACCTCCCAGGCGTCGGGACGCTCGGTGGGCAGCACGCGCAACGACACGTTGCCGATGAGTTCCTTGTCGAGTCGATCCTTGACCTGACGCGCGGTGAGGAGCTTGCCTTCGGTGCCGGCGACCGGCGACGTGTTGATGCCGATCGTCATTGAGAGACTGGGCTCGTCGACGGTGAGGGGGGTGAGGGCGACGGGGTTGTCGGGGTCCGCCAGCGTCTCGCCGATGGTGATCTCCTCGAAGCCCGCCACGGCGACGATATCGCCCGGACCCGCGGTCTCGGCCGGCACGCGATCGAGCGCCTCGGTGATGAAGAGTTCGGTGATCTTCGCGTACTCGATGGTCCCGTCGATCCGGCACCACGCCACGCGCTGTCCGCGCACCAGTTCCCCGTTGACCACCCGACACAGGGCCAGGCGACCCAGGTACGGTGAGGCGTCGAGGTTGCAGACCAGGGCTTGCAGTCCGTGTCCCTCGTCGTACACCGGACAGGGCACGTAGTCGGCGATCGTCTGGAACAGGGGTGTGAGGTCACCGGAAGTGTCGTTGATGTCCGTCGAGGCCCACCCCTGTCGCGCGGAGGCGTACAAGATGGGGAAGGAGATCTGGTGTTCGTCGGCGTCCAGGTCGAGGAAGAGGTTCTCGACCTCTTCGACCACCGCGTCGGTGCGCGCGTCGGGTCGGTCCACCTTGTTGATGACCAGGACGACGGGCAAACGCGCTTCGAGCGTCTTGCGCAGGACGAAACGGGTTTGGGGCAAGGGTCCCTCGGCGGCGTCCACGAGCAGGACCACGGCGTCCACCATGGCCAGTCCGCGCTCCACCTCGCCACCGAAGTCGGCGTGTCCGGGGGTGTCGATGATGTTGATGGTCAGATCACGCCACTTGACCGCGGTGTTCTTGGCCAGGATGGTGATGCCCTTCTCGCGCTCGAGGTCGCCGGAGTCCATGACGCGGTCGGTGACCGCTTCGTGGGCGGTGAAGGAGCCCGTCTGACGCAACATGGCGTCCACGAGCGTGGTCTTGCCGTGGTCGACGTGGGCGATAATGGCGATATTTCGGAGGGAGGTGCGCAGAGTCATGACCCATCTACGCTACTAGGCGCGCCACCTGCTCCGATTATTCCACGAATTCAGGCCGCGCGCACGAGGGTGTAGCGCCGCTGGGCCACGGCGGCCCGTACGAAGTCGCGCGCGCCGGCGCGCGCGTTCTCGAGTGAGCCCTCCACGCCCAAGATGAGGCCCGCGTCGGGCCATAGTCCCAGGTAGCGCCGCGGGGCGATGCCCTGGGGGTGCGCGAGCGCCTCGGCCGCCAGGTCGCTGCGCAGGCCGCTACCAGCGCTTTTACCGGGACTGCCCGAGCGGATCCGCAGCACGACGCGATCGTCCTCCTCCCCGATCACCACGTCACGACGCCCGCGCAGGGTGGTGCGCGCGCCCGCGACGTCGTAGTACACGTCGCTGGCGGCCACGCGCCAGTGCGCGTCGAGGCCCCCGACACATTCGAGGGCCGCCGTGGCCCAGTTGGTGGCCTCGACGGCGGTCAGGCCCAGTACCGGGGGCGTGAGCCCCGCCAGCCAATGGGCGAGGGAGCCCCCGCGCGCGTAGCCCGTCACGCAACGCAGCAATTGGTCGGCGATCTCGTCGCGCACGGCGTCGGCGATGTGGTGGGGGTCGCTGCGCACTCGACGCAGGGCGTTATTGCCGAGGACGCGTCGCGCGGTGTGCGGGGACCAGATGAAGGGTCCCGACGGACGACCCGCCTGTTCGACGAGCCACGCGTCGAGACGGCGATGGGCGGTGGGGGGGACGGCGCGGAGTCGGTCGGCCACGCTCGCGCGCAGTTCCTCGCCCACGACGCTCACGGCCCGGGGCGCGCGCGCGATCAGGTCGTCCAACTCGCGGGTGGTCAACCGACGCTGGAGCAGAGCGTTCACCGGTTCACTCTGGTCGCGAGGACGTCGACCACCTCGCCGAGCGCGCGTTGGAGGAGCTCGGCGTCGACGTCGAGCGTCCAGAGCTCGCCGGTGGCGCTCGAGAAGGCGGAGGTCCGCAGTGGCGCGACGCTCCCGCGCAGGGTCTGCATCAGTGCGTGATAGCGCATCGCCCGCTCGGCCCCCACCCCGAGGGGAGACGTGGTCACGTCCACCAGGGCCACGTTGGCGACGTCACCTTGAGTGGAACCCACTACCAGGTCCACCACGTCGAGGAGTTGCACCGCGCCCCCGCCGAAGACTTGGCGCGCACGCTGACCCGTGCGGGGCCACCAGCTGCTCGGGATGGTTCCGACGCAGCGCGTCAGGGTCGAGTAGTGCGCGTCGACGTCGGCGCGCAGGCGCGACGTCTGATCGGGGTCCAGGTGATCGACCCGCGTCAATAATTCGTCGTCGGGGCGTTGGGCGCGCCACGCGGCGAGGGCGGCCTCCCAGGGGTCCTCGACGGGGACCTGCGCCACGAGGAGGTGAAACAGCGTCGTGACGGCCGCGCCGCGCGCCCGACTCAGGGTGGAGTCCCCGATGTCCGCGCGGGTGGGTGGGCGACGGATGGTGGCGCTGCTCACGGTGACCACGGCGCGCGGGGCCGCCGCGAAGAGGTCGTAGACGGAGTCCTCGAGTTGGGCGCGGAGTCCCGCGCCCACCGCCTCGTCGCGCGCGGGTCGACGGGTCCGGTCGCCGCGTAGGACGTCGGCGAATTGGCGGAGGGGTGCGTCGTGCAGCAACGTCATGGGTCCACATTGACGATGCACTGTGACATCGCTAGCCTGGCGACGTGACCGGCGCCATCTTCACCTTCGCTTTCGTGGCGGTGTTCGGGGTCTTCGTGGTGGCGATGGTCGTCCTCACGGTTCTCACCATTCGTTTCATCCTGCGCCGCGACCGCGACCGGCATTAGCTCTCGGGTTCGAGGCGCTCCTCGAGTCGGGTGACCGCGCGGTCGAGGTCGGCGATGGCGCGCTCAATCACCGACAGCCGCGAGGCGAGTGATGCGTCCACGCGTTCGTCCACGCGGCGATCGATTTGCTCGCGCAGGCGCGAATCCAGCGAGTCGACGAGGGGCTGGGTCAGATTCTTCAGACGGGCCAACAGATCCTGGTGCGTCTCGGGGTGGGAGGTGTCCTCGCTCATGGACGAATCCTACGGGGCGCAGTAGACGCCGGAGTTGAACTGCAACGTATTGAACTGGCCCGCCCAGGGCGGGTTGAGCAGCGTGTTCTCCTGGGCGTGCAGGGTGGCGGTGGGGGTGCACACGGCGTTGAAGGCGATGTACCCGAGGATGTTGTGACCGTTCGATCCGGCGACGCGCACCGGCCCTCCCCCGCCGAAGGCGATCGCCTGGAACACGGGGAGGGCGGTATTGGCGAGGCCGTAGTTGCGGTATTCCGACATCGACGAATACACGCCGGGGTGCAGACTGGGATCCACGTCGTTGATGCCGGTGGCCCAACCGTTGAGCATCGCCGCCCAGTACGAGGCGTACTTCGCGACGGTCGCGGTGGTGGCGCCGGCGGGGGCGTCGAGGGCGGAGTGGTTGTCGGGGTAACCCTCGGGGTCGAGGATCACCCAATTGGGCTTGAGGTTCAGTCCGGTCAAGTGGTACTGGTCGATCTGCTGGGCCACCCACTGCCCCGCGAGAAATCCGTGGCTGTAGTAGGACGCGGCCGTCTGATCCGTGGGCGAGAGGGGGCCGCTCACCGTCCAGAACGACAACCAGGTCTCGCGCTTCTTCGACGCCACGATGCTCTGGCCCATGAGATAGTCCGGTGACTGGGTGAGGGGCGCGGGCGGCGCGAAGCCGACCCAGGGAGCGCTCAGGGTTCCCAATCCCCCCGTCTCGGAGATGATGGGCCACCCGTCGGAGATCGCGCGGCCCCAATCGTTGTAGGGGATGGCGTAGACCCCGACGCCGCGCGTGGTGGGGGTGCCCATGCCCGGGGCGAAGAGTTGCAGCGTGGATCCGTTGAGGACCCCGGTGACGCCGAAGGTGGTAGCGCCCATCGTGGCCCCGGCGGCCAGCGAGACGTCGGTGGAGGTCCAGGTGAGTGACGGCAGGGCGTCGCTGTAGTCGTAGATATCGTTCCAGTTGGCGGCGCGACCCGCCACGTTGAGGGTGCCCGACGTGGCGCTCAAGAAGATGTTGCCGGTCCACACGGGGGACCCGACGATGACGGTGGTGAGGTCGCGGTACTTCCAGGTGGCGGCGGGAGTGGTGACGTAGCCCGCGTTGCGCGCGTACGCTCGCACGTGCGCGACGAGCGCCGTCGCGGCGGCGGGGGCGCTGAAGAGTTGAACGTGACCGCCACTCGAGAGACTGGCGAGGTAGATCGTGGTCCCGTTCGTGGCGACCGACAGTTGACCGGCACTCGGCGGACTCGAGGAGAGGACGGTGACGTCGCTCACCGACCAGGTCCCCGACCCCCCCGGCGCCTGGGAGAAGTACTCGACGTGTCCCGCGACGGTGGTGGCGGCGAAGGAGTTGGTGAGGCCCGCCAGCGAGGCCGGGGTGTTGATAATGGCGGGCGAGCCCGTCAGGGCGGTCACGTCGCTCGCGGCGCCGACGGTGGGGGCGACGTTGCTCTGGTGCCACTGCAGCGGGATGACGACGGCGTCACCCTGGGTCGAACGGTCGAAGATGGTGGCGGCGCTGCCGGCGACCGACACGCTCACCAGTCCCGGGCTCATGGGGACGTGAGTCGCCACCGTGAGGTCGGTCACGGTGAAGGGCGCCGGTGCCGGATTGGGGGGTGCGCTCGGCGCCGGCGCGGGCTCGATGAGTGCGCGCTCCCGGGGGCGCGTCACGACGCCGCGGGGGGCGACCACGTTGTGGGGGGTGACCAGAATGAGACGGTTGTGGGTACTCACGTAGATCAGGTCGACGTTGCCGAAGGGGTCGAGGAAGACGTTGGGGTCCGAGGCGGCGGCCGGCGCGTGGGCCAGGGTGCTGATGTCGTAGAACGACGTCGTGGCGTTCGCGTTCTGGACGTAGAGACCGAGGTCGCCGTTGTCGAGTCGCGCGCTGAGGGCGAATTCACCGTCGCCCGCGACGCCGTAGGCGCCCCCGAGGACGCCGTGACCCCCGAGGAACGTCGAGTAGCCCTGGGCACTCCACACTCCGGGGGCGGTGCTGCTGTACTGGACGAGGGGCGGCGCGGCCGTGGTCGACCTCGCCACGCTGAAACCCACCGCCGGCAGCGTGGCTCCGATGATGACGATATTGGCCACCGCGGTCACTCGTCGAAGTCTCACGCGCGTCCTTTAACTATGGGGGAATTCCTCGCTCGAAAACGTGTGAGACCAGCCTAGTTGGCGCGTATTTGTGATTTTCCTTAGCGCAGCGTCGTAACCCGAATCGCCGGTGATACCGGGCTGAACCCGTTCCCGTTGCGTGCGCGCACGCGAATCGAATAGGTGGCGGACCCGCGCAGGTCCGTGAGGTTGATGGTGGTGGCGCCGGCCGGGTAGGAGTGCCAGGTACGCCCGCCGTCGAGGGAGACCTGGATCGCCACGACGAAGGGAGTGTCACCGGCACGGGCGCGCAGGGTCAGGATCGCCCCTCGGTGGCGTGGGGTCACCCCCACCACGGTGGGCGTCACGGGGACCTGCTGGGTCAGGGGTTGCGGATGCACCACGATGGTGGTGGCGTAGAGCGGCGCCCCGTTCAATTTGACGGCGATAGCCATCGCGGTGGGTTCGCTCGCGGTCAGCGTGAAGTACGCGTCGCCGTAGCTGTCACTGGTCACCGTGTAGAGCGACGAGGAGTGGGCCCGCGCGCTCGCGGGGTCGGCGTTGACGATCACGGTACCGGCGTGGGCGTGGACCACGAGGGTGACCGCCGTGTCGGTGACCGGGTTTCCGTTGGCGTCGCGCAGGTCGACGACGAAGTGCGCCGGATTCTGGGCGTAGGTCGTGGTGACCGATCCCACCAGCGCGCTGTGCGCCGTACTGGCGGGACTGGGGCACAGGTCGTTGACGAAGGTCGGATCGGGACTGCCGAGGCCCGACGCCAAGTCGTAGCCGACGCCCGCGCTGTAGACGCCGGTGCCGAAGAGGTCGTTGTTACCCGTGGTGACGTCGACGAAGCCCCGGCCGCTCCGCGCGAGGGCGTAGAGGGTCGGGTTGATGAAGCCGAGTCGCGGGACGTTGCACACCTGGGCCGCGGTGGCCACCAGGGCGCCGACCAGGGGCGAGCCGATAGAGGTGCCGCCGATGGAGCACCAGCCCAGGCAGGGATTGGTCGAACCGGTGTAGTAGTTGATGAAACCGGTGTTCGGGTCGGCCATCACCGAGAGGTCCGGCACCATGCGCATGGTCGCGGTGGCGGCGATGCCACTCGCGCTCTGCCAACTGGGCCGTGACCAGACTTGGGAGACCCCGCCGCCGCCGGCGCCGCCGTTCGAGTTCCAGACGCTCTGGGTGAGCGGCGAGAGGGCGCTGACGGTCAGCCCCCCGACGCCCGTGACGTAGGGCTGCGACGCGGGGTCGTCGACGGCGGGGGCGTTCGAGACGATGCCCGTGCAGTCCGAGGAACCCGAGTCACCCGACGCGGCCACGACGGTCTGGCCCTGGGCCGCCATCTGTTCGAAGATCACGTGTTCCGCCTGTACCGCACCCGTCGGGTCGATCTCGCAGTCGCCCCAGGAGGTGGTGACGATCGACGCGGTGTTGTCGTTGGCGATCTGCGCGTAGAGGTCCACGGGACCCGACGCGGCGTTCGGACCCTGGTAGATCTCGAGGTTCGCGCCCGGCGCCAGGGCGCCGGCGACCTCAACGTCCATGGTCGCCTCGTTACTGAAGCCCCCCTGGGCGCCCCCGTCCACGTTGAAGGTCGTGATTGCGGGGGCGACCCCGTAGCACTGGAAGAACACGGCCGCGTCGGCCGCCTTGTACTGGCCGAGCTCGTACACCGCGATCGTTTGACCCGCGCCCGTCTTGCCCGCACTCCAGGCGCCGCTGAGACCGTAGAGCTGGGCCTGTTGTTGGACGGTGTAGCCGTGCGCGAGCCCGCTGGCCGTGGCGCCGGCGCACGTGGTCGGCACCGTGACGTGCGCGCTGAGGTGGGGTGCCAGCGCGCGCGGTGACGCGAGCGCCGCGGCGCGCGACGACGTGACGGGCGTCGTGGACGACACCAGTTGCGACGTGGGTGCGACGACGCTCGAGAGGCCGGCCACGGCGCTGACGTCGTGGGCGATCGCGCTCGGCAAGGTGGCGACGTGGGCGAATTGCGCGCGCAGGGAGCCGTCACTGACCCGCACCGTCTCCACGGGCGTGGCGAAGGCGCGGGCGATGTCGGGCGTACGTCCCGTCATCTCGAGGAGCGTGCGACCCGTGGTGAGACGCCGCACCCGTAGGCCGAAGTGCGTCAGGTACGAGCGCACCGCGTCGACGGTGGCGTTGGTCGCCCCGAAACGGGCGGCGAACTGCGCGGGGGTCAGGAAATGGCGGTAGTCGGGTGAGGTGGGGGTCGCGAGCGCACTCAAGAACGAGTGGAGGCCGGACGCGTCGCGCAGGCGCAGCGCGACGTCGAAGTTGGTGGTCAGGGGTTGCGTCACGACGCGCGCCCGTGGGGGGAGCGCCGCGGCGCCCGCGACCACCACTCGCGCCTCGGCGGCGTGGGCACTGAGGGAGGTGGGTGCGGCGAGCGAGGCGACAGCGAGGCTCACGGCAAGGACGGGCGCGAAGGTGCGGCGCAAAAATGGCGACATGAGCACAGCCTAGGAAACCTGAATGGGGCCCGTGCTCACGCACACCTCCCGGGGGTTAAAAGTTAGGGAAATCTTAGGAGTCACTGGCCACGGGATACCCCGCCGCCGCGTAACGCTTCGCCAGGTTGCCGCACTCTTCGCAGATGGTGTCGGGGACGACGCCCCAGCGCATGAGCCAGCCGAAGATGGTGCAACCGAGGCAGAATCCGAGGAAGCCCTCGAGGGACGCGGCGACCAGGAGGGGCAGGAGTATCCAGCGCGCGACGTCCCAGCCGACACCCCACCAGGTGATCGTGGCCGCGAGGGTCAACAGGGCACCGATGCCCTGGGCGAATCTCTTGGGGGGCCCGGGCACGAATTTCTGCCACGTCACGAGTCGCGGTCCGGCGACGCGGGTGGCGAACTGACCCAGGGGCGACAGGGTCGGTCCGGTACCCACGCGGGCTAGGAACCCGTACGTCAGAGGCACGAGAATCCACGCCCACCCCGTGAGGAGGGCCAGTGCC
Source organism: Actinomycetes bacterium (assembly GCA_021841725.1). Lineage (GTDB taxonomy): Bacteria > Actinomycetota > Acidimicrobiia > Acidimicrobiales > RAAP-2 > RAAP-2. The sequence continues at coordinate 12,761 of JAKCEC010000013.1, forward strand.
GTCATGGCCACCACTCCCAGGGCGACCGTGCGCGCCGCGGCGTCGTTGACCGGATTGGGAAAGGCGAATAGTCTCTTCACACCATAAATCTTAGTGAAAAAGTCATGTATTATGCCAGGGGGGTTGATCAGGCCAAATGAACAGTCGTGAACACCCCGATGGCGACGATGAGGGCGCGCACCGTGCGAGGTGAGAGACGCGAGATGAGCCAGGTGCCCACCCACCCACCGACCAGGGTGCCGATCAAGAGCGCGACGACGGCCCAGAGAACCAGGTGGCCCCGAATCACGAAGATGGTGGCCGCGAACAGGTTGATGATCGTCGAGAGGACACTGCGCAGGCCCTGCAGCTCGGCCAGTTCGAGGGGGAGCGCCACGGCCATGACGGCGAGTAGCAAGATGCCCAGGCCCGCGCCGAAGTAACCACCGTAGACGGCGATGAGGAAGACGCCGACGTACAAGAACCAGCGCCGCGCCGGGTGCGAGTGATCGATGTGTGAGAGGCGCCGAGTGATGAACGGTGCGGCGGCGAAGAGGGCGGTACCCCCACCGATCAGCCACGGCACCACGAGCCGGAACGTGCTGGGCGGGAAGGCGAAGAGGAGGGCGCACCCGAGGGCCGCCCCGAGGCCGCAGGGCGCCACCAGCGCGAGTACCAGTCGCCGGTAGGGCGTGATCTGGTCGCGAAAACGCCACATGCCACCCACGTAGCTCGGACACACCCCCACCGACGTGGAGACGTTGGCCGCCAACGGAGTGATGCCGAGGGCCAGCATCGCGGGGAAAGTGATGAACGTTCCCCCGCCGGCGACGCCGTTCGAGACGCCGGCGGCGACGCCCACCGCGAGCATGATCGGCAGTCGCCACGCGAGTAGGAGAATCGAGGCCGACATTCTTACTACTCTACGAAGGTGAAATCTTCGCGACGGACCGCCGTGAATACCGAGTTGCCCCACCCCTCGCATCTACCGTGGACGGTGTGTATCTGATGACCGGTGAGTTGATAGTCCCCCACGACGCCCCCCACGACCTCATTCGAGCGGCGGGCGGCGTCGTGATCCGCCCGGTGGCCTCGGGTCGCACGGAGGTGGCGTGCATCTTTCGCGAGGCTCGCGGGGACTGGACTTTCCCCAAGGGAAAGCTCGACGCGGGCGAGACCTTCGAACAGGCCGCGCTGCGCGAGGTGTGGGAGGAGACGGGCATGCACTGCGAGGTGATTCGCTTCGCGGGCACGACGAACTACACCCACCGCAAGGGCAAGCCCAAGATCGTGGCCTACTACCTCATGAGCGTCGCGGCCGGGGAGTTCGCACCCAATGACGAGGTCGATGAGTTGGTGTGGTTGCCCCTCGAGCAGGTACGCGGACACCTGACGTGGGAACGCGACCAGGAACTCTTCGATCTCATCGTCGCGATGTCCGAGGTGCGCGCACAGGCGTCGTAGGCGACGCGCGACGAGCCCCCGGGCACCGGGGACGTTCGCGGTTGACCCGTCCGCGTCGGGACGACGTCACGGGACGCGCGTCCGGAGGTGCGCGAGGTCCCTCGTCGCGCGGACGCTGCTTCGCGACGGGCCGGGCCGGGCCATTTCGTGTTCGCGAGTCCAGGGAGTAAGATGAATCCACCTGGAGAGGTGGGTGAGTTCGGTTTAAACCACATTCCTGCTAAGAATGCGGCCTGCGAAAGTGGGCCCGAGGGTTCAAATCCCTCCCTCTCCGCCATCGGCACCGAGCGCGCAGCGCTCGGTGCTGGCATGTTACGAGG
>JAKCEC010000197.1 GCA_021841725.1 Actinomycetes bacterium
TTTCTCCGTCCCTGTGCAAAAGCCGCCAGTTGTTAGCGTGAGGGGGTGGTGACGGTCACGAAAGATAAGAAACAGCCGCGCGTGGTGGCCATCATCGTGATGGCCCTCGCGGGCTTCGTGCTGGGCCAGGTCGTCGCGTCCCTGGGGGACGCGACCCTCGTCGCGGTGACCCGTTACCCCGGCGGCATGGCGGCGTTGGCGTCGGCCACCGCGCCCCCGTGGTGGGCCAATACCGTGGGTTTAGCCGGACTATGGGTGGGTTTCGGTGTCGCCATCTCCCTGGCGCATCGCCGCGGTGGTCTGGTTGCGCTCCCCGACGCGTGGCGCGCGCGGCGCTACGACGCCGGTTTCTTCCTGCTGGGGATCGCCCTGCAACTGCTGGTGGGGCTCGCCTACCTGCCCTTCCATTTTAAGAATATGAACGCACCGGTGAACCATCTCTTCGGCGCGGCGCACGGGGCGTCGTTCGCCCTCCTCGCGGTGATGACCGTGGTCGGGGCGCCACTGATGGAGGAGTGGCTGTTTCGCGGGGTCGTGTTCCGTGCGCTCGACGCGGGCCTGTCGCCGCACTGGGGACGGGGCGGCACGGCCCTCGCGGTGACCCTGAGCGCGGCGATCTTCGCCGCGGCGCACGCCGAATGGCTGCAACTACCCGGCCTCTTCTTCCTGGGTCTCGTGCTCGCGACCCTGGTGGCGCGCACCCGGCGTCTGGTGCCCGCGGTGTTGACCCACGTGGGATTCAACGCCCTGACGATGGCGTCACTCGTGTCGCAACGGTTGTACCACTGATGCGCTGGCTCCGTCAACGTACGCTCGCGTCCTGGGTGGACGCCTTCGCCGTGGTCAGCGTCATCGTCGTCACGGTGTGGGCGATGCACCCGAACCTCATCTTCTCCTCGACCCTCATCACCGGTGGCGACACCGGCGCGCACGTCGTCCTGCCGGCCTTCTTACGCAGTCAGGGCGACCTGTGGCACGTGACGCCGTGGTATCCGGGGTGGTTCGACGGTATGCCCGCCTACACCTATTACTTCATCCTGCCCGACTACTTCGCGGTGCTGGCCGGCTACGTCATCAATTACGCGCTCGCCTTCAAGTTGGTGACGATTCTGGGGTCGGTCCTCATGCCGGTCGCGGCCTACGCCATGGCGCGTCTCTTTCGCGCGCCGCGGCCCGTGCCGGCGGCGCTGGCGATGGCCACGCTGCCCTTCCTCTTCAACGCCAGCTACACCATCGACGGGGGCAACCTCTTCTCGACCATGGCCGGGGAGTACGCGTTCTCGTTCTCCCTCGCCCTCAGTCTCGTCACCATCGGCCTGTTCGCGCGGGGCGTGCGCACGGGGACGGGGTTCTGGTGGGCCGGTCTCGCGCTGAGTCTGACGCTGGCCGCGCACGTGTTGCCCTGGATGTTCGCCCTGGGCGCCATCGGCATCCTGGTGGTGGTCGAATTGTTCCAACGACGCGGCTGGGGCGACCCGCGCGAGGAGCGCACGCCGGGCGACTACGCGCGTCCCCTGCGGTTCGCCCTGGGCGCGGGGGTGATCTCCTTCGGGTTCTCGGCGTGGTGGCTCCTGAGTTTCATCACCACGCAGAACCTCACGAACTCCATGGGGTACACGAACCTCGACACCCACTCGCTGCACGCCATCTTCACCACGCTGGGTTGGTGGACGCAGAACGGCGGGGCCTCGGGGTACCGCTGGGTCATCGTGCTGGCCGCGGCGGGCGCGGTGGTCGCCGTCGTCTCGCGCAACCGACTGGGCGTGGTACTCACGCTCATCACGGTGGCGTCCCTGGTGGCCTTCGTGGTCGACCCCCAAGCGGCCATCTGGAACGAACGACTGATCCCCTTCTGGTACCTCGGGATCCACCTGCTCGGCGGCTGGGGGGTGGGTTACGCGGCGTGGCGGTGGGTGGAACGCCAACGACGACGGGACCTCGTCCTGGCGACGGGCGACGAGACGCCCGTCGACGGGGTGCAGGAGGGGGTCGGGGCCGACGACACGGTGGCGTCGTTGGCCTGGCGTCTCGAGCGCGTGCAGCGGATCTACGGTGCGCGCCTCCTCAACGCCACGGCCACGGTGGTGCTGCTCGGCCTGCTCGCGGTCGTGCCCGGCCAGGTGCCGAGCGTCGCGCGGGCCCTGCACCTGGACACCGCGGGCAATCAGGTGACCAACTGGGCGGCCTTCAATTACGCGGGCTATCAGAGTCAGGCGGCGTGGCCGGAGTACCACGACCTGATGAACACCATGGGTCGGGTGGGACGCACGTACGGGTGCGGTCGCGCGATGTGGGAGTACAGCGCGGGAGAATCGCGCTTCGGCACGCCGATGGCGCTCATGTTGTTGCCCTACTGGACGAACAACTGCGTGGACTCGATGGAGGGCCTCTACTTCGAGTCGTCGGCCACGACCCCCTACCATTTCCTCGATCAGGCCGAGTTGAGTCAGAACCCGAGTGACCCCCAGGTCGGTCTCAATTACGGACCACTCAACGTCGCCCAGGGGGTGACGCACCTGCAGATGCTCGGGGTGCGGTACTACATCGCCTTCTCGCCCGGTGCGGTGGCGCAGGCGCGGCGCGACCACGAACTGCGCCTCGTGGCCACGACGAAGAGTTGGCCCGCGCCCGGGGCCCGGTGGTACGTCTTCTTGATCAGGGACAGTCCCGTGGTCAGCGCCCTCACG
>JAKCEC010000014.1 GCA_021841725.1 Actinomycetes bacterium
GTGAAACAATGGCGCCTGGGGTATTCAGGCCCGCTGGTGACCTGGGTCGTCGGTCGCCGAGCTGTCCCCGGGACGAGCATGCTTAATCTTGTCAACCGCCAACCATCTTCCATCTAGTCCCGGCTCCTCCTGACATGTTTCACGTGAAACATGCGAGATGTTTGATCAGATGGATTTGCGGTGCTCTACTGGTGTCATCGGGGCTAGTTATCCCTTCGACAATCGGCTGACGTGCGGCGCCGTACTTCGAGATGGATTTGGTTAGGCACCGCTGGTGAGTCGCCCGGCAATCGGGGTCGAGGGTGGTGATGAAGGGTCGGGTCCGGGAAACCGGCGTCGATCGATCCCCTAGGCCTCTACCGAAGTCAACGAATTGGGGTACCGCTCCCCGTATCTCCTCCGACACGGCCAACTGGCCGACGGGGTGGACAGCCGTGTGGTGAGGGGGTACCTCCACGACCACGAGGATAAGATCCCATTTACAGCGTGATCTGCGCACGACTAGTGTGGGCCACGGATGTTTCACGTGAAACATCCCCACGAGACGACATGACATCCGCACCGAGGACTATCTTTGATTCGTCCGACGGTACGTAGTTGTGAGCGGAGAAGAGGCATATGGCAGACGCCGCCAAGATGAGGATTTTTGCTGTTGCCAACCAGAAGGGTGGGGTTGGTAAGACCACGACCACCACATCCCTGGGAGCTGCCCTGGCCGAAGCAGGTAAGCGTGTCCTCATCGTTGACCTTGACCCTCAAGGGAACGCCACCACGGGTCTGGGGGTAGACGGTCGGCGCTTCGAGAAGTCGGTCTACGACGTACTTTTGAATGACGTGCCCATGGTGGACATCGTGGAGCCGACTGGTTTCAATAATCTGTTCGTGGCACCCGCCACGCTGGACCTAGCCGGAGTCGAACAAGAACTCACCGCGGTCATCTCGCGAGAACTGCGTCTCAAGCGAGCTATTTCGTCGGTCGAAGGAGACTTCGACTACATCTTTATCGATTGCCCGCCCTCGTTGGGGCTCATCACCATCAATGCGTTCGCGGCGGCCACGGACATAATGGTCCCGGTACAGACGGAGTTCTACGCCCTCGAGGGCCTCACGCAATTACGAGCGATCATCGATCTGGTGCAGAAAAACCTCAATCCAGAGTTGCGGATCACCAAAGTGGTCTTGACCATGTACGACGCGCGTAACACGCTCTCTCAGGACGTGGCACTTGAAGTTCGACGTCACTTTGCAGAAGAATTATGCCGTACGAAGATCCCCCGCACCGTGCGGCTGGCGGAGGCCCCGTCGTTCGGTCAACCCATCACTGTGTACGATCCCCAATCCAAGGGCGCCAGAGCGTACCGTCAATTAGCAGAGGAGATCATGAATGGTTAGAAAGCCCGGTCTCGGCAAGGGTCTCGGGGCCCTCATCCCCGAAGGACAAGAAATCGTGGTCACCGTCGAAGAGACGGTCACGTCGGGACCGCTACGCCAGGTCCCGGTCTCGGCGATCAGTCCGAATCAATTCCAACCCCGTAAGGCCTTCAATGACGAGAGTCTGCAGTCCCTGGCGTCGTCGGTGCGGGAATTGGGTGTTCTCCAGCCCATCATCGTGCGACCCCTGGAGGGGGAACCCGGTCGATATGAGTTGATCGCCGGGGAACGTCGATGGAGGGCCGCGGGAATCGCCGGGCTCGAGACAGTCCCGGTCCTCGTGCAAGACGCGGTGAACGACCGACTCTCCCTCGAACAAGCCGTCGTGGAGAATCTCCACCGGGTCGATCTACACCCCTTGGAAGAAGCCGCCGCGTACCAACAACTCATCGATGAATTTGACCTGACCCACGAACAGGTGGCCCAGCGCGTCGGTAAGAGTCGCGCCAATATCACGAACACCCTTCGCCTCTTGCAGCTGGGCGAGACGGCCCAAGCCGCCTTGGCCCAGTCTCAGATCTCCGCCGGGCACGCGAGGTCGCTCCTGGCGATCAGTGATCCGGAGGCGCAGGCCACGATGGTGGCGAGGATCATTAAGAATGAGCTCTCGGTTCGCGCGACCGAGGACGCCGTCAAGGTCTTCCTCGAGCCCCGCACCCACGAGGTGCCGTCGGCCGCGATACCGGACATCACCGGTAAGCCGCCGCGGCTGCGCCCGGTCCCGGACGCGAGTGTGGCCGAGCTTGAACAACTGCTCGAGGACTATCTCAATACTCGGGTCCACGTGGACCTGAAGGGGAGAAATGGTCGCATCATCATCGATTTCGCCGACCTAGACGACCTCGAGAGGATATATATCTCTATCTCTCAGGTGAAATAACCTTCAACCTTCAAGATAACCCTCCTGTTGAAGTTATCCCCAAGTTGTGGACGAACCTGTGGGTTATCGCGATAATTGAAGGTTTTTTTCTTATAACAACTGATAAATCCACCTCTGTCCCCTTATGTCGGGGTTGTTAACTGTGGAAAAAGTCGCGGATTGCTTGGGAAACAGCCTTGGCCAGGTGTCCGGACTCTTCGGGGGTCATCGCGGCGTGTTCGACGTGCAACGTCGTCATTTGGGTCTCGCGCAGGATGGGAAGGGCCATGCCGGTGACTTCAATCCTCATCGCGACGTCGTCGCGCGAGACGGCGTTGGCGACGGTGCTGGCGAGCTGCTCGCCGCGGCGTGAATAAGAGTGGTAGCTCGCCCAGTAGTGCAGGTGCAGGCCACTCCAGTCGGACTGCTGGCTGACGGAGATGACACCGAGGGCGCCCGCCGCGTTGGCGTGGGCGGCCACTTGCTCCACCGTCCATCCGGCGCGTGACGGGTCGAAGTCGACGTTGGGGAGATGGCGCGCAATCACGGGGGCCAACGGACTGGGCCCCCAGACGACGAGGGGACCGTGTTGGGGTTGGCCAAAGCCAGCTCCGTCGCGCGCCTCGTTCACCAGGGTCCGGTCACCGCCGGGGGAGAAGCGGCGTAGCTCGTTCAGTGTGCGCTGGGTCAGGGTGCCGTTGGTCTCGAGGGCGCAGTTGCGCTGGAACTCACTGAGGGCCCGATCGAGCAGTGGTCCAAAGACACCGTCCACCCGGCCGGGATCGAAACCCAATTGCGAGAGCAGTACCTGCAACTCCGCCACGTCGTCGCCTCGTAAATATGGCTTTACCAGGTAAAGAAGTCGATCACCCAATCTCCAGCCCGCTTCGAGGAGTCGGGACCAGGTGGTCTCGTCGACGACGCCGGTGATGGCGAGGCCCCGCGAACGCTGGAACGCCTCGACACTGGCCTGCGTGGCGTCGGAGAAGGTGTCGCCCAGATTGTCGAGGGGCACGAGGCCGAGCGAGGTCAGCCGCTCGTGAAGTTCACGAACGTGGCGAGACGAGGCCCCGAGAGAAAGTGGTGTGGTGTCCAGAGATGACGACGTTAGAGGTTGGCGGTGATCTCGTGGAGGAGTGCACCCTTGGGCTTGGCACCCACCAGACGGGCGATGACCTCGCCGTTCTTGAACAGCAACAGTGTCGGAATACTCATCACGGAGTACTTGGTGGCCGTGGCGACGTTGACGTCCACGTCGAGCTTGCCGATGACGAACCGCTCGGCCTGTTCGTCGGCGAAATCGTCGAGGATGGGGGCAATCATCTTGCAGGGACCGCACCACTCGGCCCAGAAGTCCACCAGGATGGGCTTGTCCGAGGCGCCGACGACTTCGTCGAACGTGGCGTCGGTCAGCGTCGTGATCTTCTTGTTCATGGCATCCTCCAGGTAGGGCGTCCAAGCACTCGTGGTGCGGGTACCACCTTAGCGAGGCGTCGTCAGTGGCCCTGCGCTTCGAGCCAGCGCTCGGCGTCGATGGCCGCGACGCACCCCGAGCCCGCCGAGGTGACCGCTTGGCGGTAGACGTGGTCCTGCACGTCGCCGGCGGCGAACAACCCGTCGACGGAGGTGAACGAACCCGGTCCGGTACGGACGTAGCCGTTGTCCTCGAGGTCGAGTTGGTCGAGGATCAAGGTGGTGTTCGGGAGGTGACCAATGGCCACGAAGATCCCGGTGACGGCGAGGACGCGCTCCTCGCCGCTCCGTGTGTCGCGTACGCGGAGGCCACTGACGCGGTCCTCGCCGAGCACTTCGACCGCTTGGGAGTTCCAGGCGAAACGAATCTTCTCGTTGGCGAACACCCGCTCCTGCATGATCTTGGACGCGCGCAAGGTGTCGCGCCGGTGCACGATCGTGACCGAGTTCGCGAAGCGAGTCAGGAAGAGGGCCTCTTCGGCGGCGGAGTCTCCGCCACCCACCACCGCGATGTCGTGTCCGCGAAAGAAGAAGCCGTCACAGGTCGCGCACGTCGACAGTCCGTGACTCAGGAGCCGCTCCTCGCCGGGCACGCCCATCATCAGGGATTTAGCGCCAGTGGCGAGGATCACCGCGTCGGCGGTGACACTCGGTTCGTCACCGTCCTCACTCAACCACGCCCGGAAGGGCCGCGTCGTCGTATCGAGCCGTTGCACCTTGGTGACGCGCAGTTCGGCGCCGAACCGTTCGGCCTGGGCGCGCATGCGCTCCATCAACTCCGGTCCCGAGAGGGCCTCGGGAAAACCCGGGAAATTCTCGATGTCGGTGGTGAGCATCAACTGCCCGCCGGGTTGATCGGTGGTCGAGGACGGCTCTCCCTCGATGACCAGGGGACGCAACTGGGCTCGACCGGCGTAGATCGCCGCGGTCAATCCCGCGGGGCCGGAGCCGATGATGAGGACGCGGGTGTGGGTCACGGTTTCCTCAGTGCGACGGGCCGGCGTTTACGCCAGATCACCAGGCCGGCGCCGGTGGAGAGGGCGGAGACGACGAGGTACGTGATCCAGACGTGGTGGTCGAAGAAGTAGGTGGTCGAGAATCGCACGACGCCGATCACCAGGGCTGCGACGATCACCAGGGCGACCATCAGCAAAATGAATCCGTAGGCGATGAAGCGCCCCACGAGGAGAATCGGGCGAAGGACGCGGTCGTGCACCGCGTCCATTACGCGGTCGAAGTAGGCGAAGACGGTGTCGACGACGTCGGGTTCGCGTTGGTCGGGTCCGAGGCTCACACCTAAAACTTAGTGGTGTTCCTCGTCGCGCGCTTCGAGCCAGGTGAGACCGATGAGTCCCGGACCACCGTGGGTGCCGACGGTCGGGCCCATGTCGGCGACCAATAGCGGGAATTCGGTGTCGAGGGAGGCGACGAGCGCGCTGAGGGCCGCTACCTGATGGGACTGGGCGTGGATGAGGGCGAGGCGCCGCAGCGGGGCGTGCGCGCGCGCCGTCGCGGCGAGGGAGGCGATGGCGCGCGACGCGGTGCGCTGTCGTCCGGCCTCGGCGACGACGCCGTCGCGCAACTCCAGGAGCGGCTTGATGGAGAGGACTTGGCCGAGGAGCGCCTTCGCCCCGCCGATGCGCCCCCCCTTGATGAGGTGGTCGAGGGTGTCGAGCATGCCCACGACGCCGACGTGGGCGCGCAGCGCGAGGGCGCGACGTTCGAGTTCGTCCAGTGACGCGCCCGTCGCGGCCTGCTCGGCGATTTCGATGGCGAGGAGGCCCTGGGCCATGGATACGGCGAGGGAGTCCACGACGCGCACGTCGATGAGATCGGCCGCCGCCTCGGCGGCGACGAGGGCGGACTGGTAGGTCCCCGAGAGTGCGCTCGAGAGAGTGATGACCACGACCCCGTCGCACCCCTCGGCCGCCGCGGTCTCGTAGGCGGCCCGAAAGGCGCCCGGCGAGGGGGCCGCCGTCTCGGGTAACGTGCGCGACTGGGCGCAGCGCCGCCAGAACTCCTCGGTCGAGAGGGTCACGCGATCCAAGAACTCCTCGTCGCCGAAACGAATGGACAGCGACACCATGGCGATCTCCAGGCGATCGAGTTCGCTCTGGGGCACGTCGCTCGCGCTATCGCACACGACTCGAATCTTCGACATCGTCACCCCCCGTTCGGCCCTAGCCTTGCACTTTTCGCCGCGTCGCCTCCACACCGCGCTGAGCGACGAGGACGAACAAGACGTAGGTGAGGGCGCCGAGGCCCGCGGCGAGCGTTCCGCGCAGGACGAGTCCCGCCCCGCGCGTCGACGTGGGCACGGACCAGGCGGCGGTCATCACCAGGCCCATGGCCAGTGACGCGTAGACGCTGCGGCGCACGTGCACGCTCCACACCGAGGCGACCACCGAGACGCCGCGCAGCGCGAGGACGCCGAGCGCGATGCCCGAGGCGCCGGTGTAGGCGATCGAGACGCTCGCCGTCAGGCCGGCCAGCGAGTGGCGCCCCAGCCACACGCACAGCGCGATGGTCGCGGCGTTCTGCACGGCGTAGAGCGCGAAGACGTCGGCGGCGCGCTGCATGGCCTGCAGGCCCCGCACGCACAGTTGAAAGAGCGTGAAGCCGGGTAGGCCCGCGGCGAGGACGGCGAGGACGGTGCCCGCCGGGAGCGGCGTCGACGCGTTGAGGTGGTTCAACAAGATGCCCACCACGGGTTGGGCTAGGACGAGGAGGGTCACCGTGGAGGGCACGATGATCACGAGCGACTGGCGTAACCCGAAGCCCAGTCGTTCGCTGAGCGCGCCCAGGTCGCCCTCGGTGGCGAACTGCGCCAATTGGGGGGTCAACACGCCGAGGACCGACACGACGACGACGGCGTAGGGCATCTGCATGAACGACCAGCCGTAGGTGTAGGCACTGACGGGACCGTCGCCGCCCGTGCCGAACGCGAAGGCCAGGAGCACGTAGAGCGACGCCTGGTTGGCCACCACGACCAGCAGGGTCCAGGACCCGAGTCGCCCGATGGTGCGCAGCGCCGGGTCGTGCACGTCGAAGCGCAGGCGCAGACGTCCGAGGTCGCTGCGCGCCAGGGAGGGCCACATCACGACGAACTGAACGGCGACGCCCGCCGTGGTGCCCAGGGCCAGCCACAGCAGATCGCGCGAGCCCGCGAGGGACGCCACGCTCGGGGTCGGATCAACCAGGTGGAACCACACCAGTACCGCGATGCACACGACGTTGTTGGCCACCGGGGCCCAGGAACCGACGGCGAACCGACGCCGCACGTTCAACAGCGCGGTGGCGACCCCGATCGTCCCGTAGAAGAAGATCTGGGGGACGAACCAGCGCAGGAACTCGGTGGCCACGCGGCGCTGCGTGCGCAGCGCGTGGGCCTGGGCCGTCGTCGACGAATGTTGGAGGAAGGTGAAGCCGTCGATGATCCAGGGGGCGAAGGCCCAGGCGAGCACCGTGGCCAGGGCCAAGACGACGATGGTCGCGGTCACGACGGTCGAGATCGAACGCCACGCCCGTCGCTCGCCGTCGAGGGTGAGGCGCTCGACCACCACGGGGATGAACGTGGCGCTCAGCACACCGCCGATGACCAAGTCGAAGAGCATGTTGGGGATCGTGTTGGCCAGGTTGAACGCGTCGGCGAGGGGGGTGAAGCCGAGGACCCACGCGAGGACCAGGACGCGCAAGAGACCGCTCAGGCGCGAGGCCGCCGTGCCCCCGGCCATGGAGAGGACGCGGGCGCCGTGGGTGCCGCCCCGGCTCATCGCGCGTGACGTCCGCGCGACTTGCGCCGGTACGTGCGCAGCCACCACCAGGCCAGTACGAAGAGGGACCCGCCACTCAGCAGGTAGCCGACGATGGAGGTCCCCACGCCGCGTACCTGGACCGCGGCGCGGGCCAGGACCAGTTGTCCGTCGGGGGTGGTGAGTTCGAGTTGCAGGGTGAGCGAACCGCCCTGACGGTCGGTGGCGGGGATGCGCAACGGCGTCGTGGGGGTCGACAACTGCACGACGTAGACCTTCTTGTTGTTGGGGAACTTCAAGCGGTCGGTGATCAGGTGTAACAAGACGGTGACCGGGTAGCGCGCAGAACTGAAGAGCGTGATCGGCAGTTCACTGCCGGTGCCGGTCAGGGTGATGGCGGAGTCGTCGATGCGAAAACCGCTCAGTTGGGCGTTGAGGTATCCGGCCGCGGCGGTGATGGCGTCTTGCCGGTTGGTGGCGCTGCCCACCTGCTCGGAGGACGCGAGGTAGAGCTCGAGCGCCACGGTCTGGGTGGGTGAGGCGATGGCGTGCAGGAACGAGGTGGTGTGGCTGATGAGCGTGGCCAGGGACGCGACGTTGGCGCTCGACCACGTCGAAACGACCGCCGCGTTGAGCGTGCGTACCGGGGGGGAGTTGTTGCTGCCGACCGGCGAGGAGTTGAACGACGTGGCGAGGGTGCTCGCCACGATGAAGGGGTTCGACTGGCTCGCGGTGAAGAGGTCGTTGAGGTACGCCGGCGAGAGCGAGCCCACGTTGAGGGGCAGCACGACCGTGCGCGGCGAGGACGCGTTCGGGGCCTCGAAGTGGAGAAAGGCCAGGGTGGCGAGGGTCATCGCCGCGCGCCGACCCGGTTCGATGGCGCTGTCCGCGGCCAGTTGCTGGAGTCCGCCGTCGGTCACCAGCGCCGTCAGCGCGGACGCCCCCGTCACGTGGATGGCGGCGCCCCACCCCAGGGTGTTCGACGGGGCCGGTGTGAAGCTGGCGTCGGGCACGACGACCTCGCTCGTGCCCGCGTGGGCGAGGGCGTTCAAGACGGCGGGCGAGGGGGGGACGGCCACGAAGACGGGGCCGTCACTGAATCGACCGGTGATCGTGCGGAGGAAGGAACTCGCGAGGTCGATCTGCTGGGCCACCTCACCGGGAAAGCCGTTGGCGGCCAATCCCGCGAGGTCGGCGTTCGGCGGTGGCGCGACGATGGCCCGGTGCTGCGCGCTCGTCAGCGAGTTCGTGAGGGCGTCGCGCCAGGGACGGCCCGCCGAACCCAAGATGGCGTGTCCGAGCGGCAGGTAGTTGACCGCCAGCGTGACCGGGAGCGAGGGGTAGCGCGCGATCACCGCGAAATCGGACTCGGCGAGGGACGCCGCCGACCACGCCGTCTCGTCCACGACGGGGACGAAGTCCACCAGGAGGGGGTGCGTCACGGGGGCGACGTGTACCGCGATCATGGACCACTCCACGTGACGCACGTGGTCGAGGGTGACCGCGATGGCCAGGGGGTAGACACCGTCGCACGCCGCCGCCGGACACGGAAGTCGCAGGTGCAGGGGTTGCGAACCGCAGAGGTGACTGGGCCCGGTGGCCTGCGCACTGAACAGCGAAACGCGCAAGTTGATGGTCGTCGCGGTACGGCACGTGGGCTGGGTGACCACGGTGGTCGCGATGGCGCCGACGCCCGGCCCGACCCCGTCGATCAAGGCCGTGATCTCGGACCGGTAGACCATCGCGGGGTAGAGCGAGAGGTCGACGGAGTCCACGGCCGCACCGGTGGCGGCGAGGGTGAGCGAGAAACCCGCGACCCCGGCGTTCGACATGGTGGCGACCGCGGCCTGGTTGAGAACGGAGAAAGCCGGCGTCGTCTGGGCGAACGCGGCCGAGGGCCACGTCAGCGTCGCGAGGCTGAGGAGTACGACGCTAAGCGCCCGCCACCAGGATGAAAATCGGTGGAACATGCTGAGACAGGCTACTTGCGACGGCGCCGGTGCGGCGTCTCCCGTAACCTTCATTCGCAGTGACCGCATTCGATGACTTCCCCGAGCGACTCGCGCGACTCGCGCAGTGGTCGGCTCCCTTGGCCCTCGCCTTCGACCAGGCGGGGTTTCGCCTCTACGCCGTCGGCGGGGCCCTGCGCGACGCCATCGTGGGGATCGAGCCGGCCGAGGACTTCGAGATTGACTTCACGACCGACGCCCGCCCCGACGACATCGCGCGCCTGATGACCCCGTTGTGCGGGGGTCTCTGGGAGCAGGGCCGGTCCTTCGGTACCATCGGCGGCGTCCTGCGCGCCAACGGACTCCGGGCGGAGGTCACCACGTTTCGCTCCGAGGAGTACGTGGATCACTCGCGCAAGCCCGCGGTGCAGTGGGGGGACTCCCTCGAGGCGGACCTGAGTCGGCGCGACTTCACCATCAACGCCCTGGCGCTCGACGTGGTGAACGTGCTGGCCCGGCCCGAGGGGGTGCAGACGTTCTTCGACTACTTCGGGGGATTCGCCGACCTGCACGACCGCCGTCTGCGCACCCCCATCGACCCCGAGATCCTCTTCGCGGACGACCCGCTACGCATGTTGCGCGCCGCGCGCTTCGCCGCGCGCTTCCGCTTGGCGATCGATCCGGCCCTGGAGGCCGCGGCGACGCGCATGGCCGAGAAGCTCAGCATCGTGTCGGAGGAACGGATCCGGGGCGAACTGGACCTGCTGATGTTGACCGAGCAACCCTCCCTCGGTTTGGACTTCATCGTGCGCACGGGACTCGCGGCGATCTTCTTCCCCGAGCTACCGCGCCTGCAACTCGAGCAGGACCCGATTCACCACCACAAGGACGTGCTCAAACACACGTGGGCGGTGGTCGACAAGACCTCGCCCCAGCTCACGTTGCGTCTGGCGGCGTTGTTTCACGACATCGGCAAGCCGGCGACGCGCGCGATCACCCCCGAGGGGGTCACCTTTCGCTTCCACGAGGTGGTGGGCGCCAAGATGACCCGTAAACGGATGGCGGCGTTGAAGTATTCCAACACCATGATCAATGACGTCAGCACCTTGGTGGAACTGCACCTGAGGTTTCACACGTACAAGTTGGGCTGGAGTGATGCCGCGGTACGTCGCTACGTGCACGACGCGGGCCCCCTCCTGGAGGAACTCAACGAATTGACGCGCTGCGACTCGACGACGCGCAATTGGCGCAAGGCGGCCGAGCTCGCGCGGCGGATGGACGAGTTCGAGGTGCGCATCGCGGAACTCCGCGAACAAGAGGACCTCGACAATCAGCGCCCGGCCCTCGACGGAGTGGAGGTCATGACCCTGCTCGACCTGCGACCGGGCCCGACGGTGGGTCGAGCGATGAACTTCCTGATGGAGATTCGTCGCGAGGAGGGTGAGATCACCAAGACCGAAGCCGCGCATCGGCTACGCGAGTGGTGGAGCGACGAGGGCGCTACGTGACACACCCCCCGCCCGGGGGCGGGGGGTGTGCACCGCTGGGGGGAGGTTAGGGCCAGACCGGGTTGTCGCCCCCGCGGGCGAAGTCCTCGATCATGTCGTGGGCGACGTCGTCGTGGAACTGCACCGGCGGCGACTTCATGAAGTACGCGCTGGGTCCGAGTACGGGACCGCCGATACCGCGATCCAGGGCCAACTTCGCGCACCGTACGGCGTCGATGATGACGCCCGCGGAGTTCGGGGAGTCCCAGACTTCGAGTTTGAGTTCGAGGTTGAGGGGGACGTCACCGAAGTTGCGTCCCTCCATGCGGATGTAGGCCCACTTGCGGTCCTTGAGCCACGGCACGTGGTCGCTCGGTCCGATGTGGATGTCGTCGGCGTCCATCACGAAGTTCTCGATCTGGGAGGTGACGGCCTGGGTCTTGGACACCTTCTTGGACTCGAGGCGCTCACGGTCGAGCATGTTCTTGAAGTCCATGTTGCCACCCACGTTGAGCTGGTAGGTGTGGTCGAGGGCGAGTCCGCGGTCCTCGAAGAGCCGCGCGAGCACGCGGTGGGTGATGGTCGCCCCGACCTGGCTCTTGATGTCGTCACCGATGATGGGCAGGCCGGCGTCCACAAACTTCTGGGCCCAGACGGGGTCCGACGCGATGAAGACCGGGATGGCGTTGACGAAGGCGCAGCCCGCGTCGAGGGCCGCCTGGGCGTACATGCGTTGGGCGTCCTCGGAGCCGACGGGTAGGTAGGACACGAGGACCTGGGCGCGCGCGTCGCGCAACGCCTGGGCCACGTCGACCGCGTCGGCGGGCGACTCGTCAATGACGGCGCGGTAGTACTTGTTCAGGCCGTCCATCGTCGGGCCGCGCTGCACGGTCACGCCCAGCGGCGGGACGTCGGCGAACTTGATGGTGTTGTTCATGCCCCCCTCGATGGCCTTACCGAGGTCGTTGCCGACCTTGGTGGCGTCGACGTCGAAGGCGGCCACGAACTCGAGGTCGCGCACGTGGTAGCCGCCCAACTCGACGTGCATCAGACCGGGTACGTTGTCGCCCGCCTTCGCGTCCTTGTAGTACGTCACACCCTGGATGAGTGAACTGGCGCAGTTTCCGACGCCGGCGATGGCCACGCGAATCTTCTCCATGGCTCTCCTTTCCTACTTCGCTTCTGGCGCGAAGGATTGCTGATTACTTCGTTCGGTGGACAACAAGTTGTCAATCCACTCAAGGTCCAACTCGACCCCCTTGACCGCGTGCGCCATGACGCTGCGGGCGTAGGTGTCGAGTTGTTCATTGCGAGCACTGGACTGCATCTCAGTCAGTCGCTCGACAAGATCGATGCGCCGTCGTTCGAGGAGAACGACCCGAAGCGACGGCGTGAGGTACTTGGCCAGGGCCATGCGCAGGGAGAACGAGCGCGAGTCGTCGAGCGTGGCCGGGTCCGCGAGGAGGGTGACGAACTCCTCGCGGCCGCGCGGCGTGATCCGATAGACCTTGCGCGAACGCCGCCCGAGACCCGGGGTGGCGCGCAGTGCGCGCAGGGAGGCGCGCTCACCCGAGAGCGAGCCGGTGGACAGAGCGTTGCCCCGCGCCTCGGTGGCGATGACGGCTTCGACGAAGCCCCGGCGCTCGAGTCGGTTCAGCGCGGGGTAGATGGAGCCGAAGGAAATGTTGGCCGACACCCCGAGACGGTCGCGTACCTGGGTACGAATCTCGTAGCCGTGGTGGTCGCGGTCCATCAGGAGTCCGAGGATGGCAATATCCAACATGCGAACCATCATATCAAATCGATATATCGAACGTGACGTTATAACGATCGCGTGACGAAGAAACGACGCCGGACACGCGATTGGTAATGTCACGCGTAATGGTTTCGAACTTTCGCACCACTACGGCCGACGGAGCCGTCGTCGAGTTCGGGTTGGTGCGCCACGCCCTGTTGGCCAAGATCGCCGCGGGCACCCTGCGCGCGAGCGACGTGTGCGACGCCCACCCGGAGTTGCTGCGCGCCGCCAAGAACATCGGGCGCACGACCGGCGAGACGTGTCCGGTCTGTGGCGACGTCGAACTCGTCGAGGTGACCTACGTCTTCGGCGCGCGGCTCCCGGCGGGGGGGACGTGTCCGACCTCGCGCGCGGAGTTGCTCAAGTTCGAGCGCCGCGCGGAACCCGTGCAGTGTTACGCGGTCGAAGTGTGCACGGGGTGCAGTTTCCATCACTTGGTGCGCAAGTGGTCCGCGGGCGGGCGAACCAGTCGCCGCGTCGTCGCGAAGCAGAACCGCTCGTGACCTCGGCCAGCGCCGCGTCGCTGCGCGCGCGCAAGCGTCGCCACGGGGACGAACCCATCGTCATGATCACGGCGTACGACGAACCCACCGCGCGCTACGCCGACGCGGCCGGGGTCGACGTCGTGTTGGTGGGGGACTCGCTGGCCAACGTGGTGCTCGGTCACGCCGACACCCTGCACGTGAGCGTGGCGGACATGGCCCATCACGTTCGCGCGGTGGTCGCGGCCGAACCGCGCGCGCACGTCGTGGCCGACATGCCGTGGTTGAGCTACCACGTCGGCGTCGACGCGGCCGTCGAGAACGCCGGGGTCCTCATCCGCGCGGGGGCCCAGAGCGTGAAGCTCGAGGGTGGCGCCATCCGTCGCGACGTGGTGCGCGCCCTCATCGACGCGGAGATCCCCGTCATGGGTCACCTCGGGTTGACCCCCCAGAGCGTGCTGGCCTTCGGCGGCTACAAAGTCCAGGGCAAGACCCGCGACGCCGCCAAGGTGTTGCTCGAGGACGCCCTCGCGCTGCAGGGCGCGGGCGTGTACGCCGTGGTGATCGAGGGTGTGCCCCCCCTCGTCGGGGCCCAGATCACCGCGGCGCTCGACATCCCCACCATCGGTATCGGCGCGGGCGCCGACACCGATGGCCAGGTCCTGGTCATCCACGACCTCCTGGGGTTGACCAAGCGCCCACCGGCCAAATTCGTGCGCCGCTACGCCGACCTCGGCAGCGCCATCACCGACGCGGTGTCGCGTTACGCGCGCGACGTGCGATCGGGGAACTTCCCCGGCGCCGACGAGACCTACGAGAACCCGGTGGAATTGCTCGACTAGCCCCGCCGCGGGCGCGTCGGGTAGACTCTGAACTCCCGTGAACGCGGGGAAGTACCACACACCCTGCTCTGTTTTCCGCAGAGCCCGGATTCGTCCGGACCAGAGGGAAAGGAAAGTGGCCATGAGGCCTTATGAAACCATGATCGTGTTCGACACCGCCGTCGACGCGCAGTCCATCCAGGTGGCCCTCGACCGAGCGCTCGAGACCATTCGATCGAATGCCGGGACCCCCGGAAACATCGACCGTTGGGGCAAGCGTCCCTTGGCGTACGAGATCAACAAGCGCAAAGAGGGTTACTACGTACTCGTGGAGTTCACCGGCGAGTCGATCACCGTCGACGAGTTGGACCGCATCCTCACGCTGTCCGACGAAGTCCTGCGCTTCAAGATTCTTCGACGCAACGAGCGAGCCAACGCCAGC
>JAKCEC010000015.1 GCA_021841725.1 Actinomycetes bacterium
GACCGCAGTGACCGTGGAGACCGTGGTGGTCGCGATCGCGGCGAGCGTTCCGATCGCGGCGAGCGTGGGCCCCGGGTAACGACAGCGACGACACCGTCGTCAAGTTTCGAGGCAGCTTTCGAGGCCGAACTCGCCGATGAAATCGGCGACTTGGGCCCCGGTGGTCCGTCGTTCTCCGAAAGTGACGGCGGTAACCGTCGCGGACCTCGCCCCCGTCGTCGTTAGGACGTCCGTAGACCACCACACGATCGGCGCCGTGTTCCTAGGGAACGCTCGGCGCGGTTCGTGTGGTGGCGCACTGGCGCTGAACCGGCCGTTGGGTAGGGTGGCGGGGTGAAACGGATCGCGTTGGTGGGTGGAGCTGGCCGCATGGGACAGTCGCTCGCCGAGAACCTCAACCTCCTGGACGGTATCGTCGTTTCGACTCTCGTGGATGTCCACGAACCGCCGCACCTGTTCGGGGCTACGGCCTACGCGAGCCTCGACGAGGTCCCGCCTGAGCAGATTGACGTGGTGGTGGACTTCTCGCAACCCGCCTCAGTGGTGTCGAGCGCACAGTGGTGCGCGTCGCACCGAGTGGGCCTGGTCATCGGGACCACTGGTCTGGACGCGGCGCAGCGCGCGGCGGTTGAACGCGCGGCGGCGTCGACGGGCGTCATCATGGCGTCTAATTTCTCGATTGGCGCGGTGCTCAGTGAGCGCTTCGCGGCTATGGCGGCGCCGTACTTCGAGCGCGTCGAGATCATCGAATTGCACCACGACCGCAAAGTCGACGCCCCATCGGGTACCTCCATCGCCACGGCGCAGCGTATCCGCGCGGCGCGAGCCGCCGCCGGCCGCCTGACCCCCCCGGAGCCGACGCAGCGATTCACCCTGGAGGGTGCGCGGGGCGCCGACGCGGGCGACGGGATCCAAATCCACTCGGTACGACTCCCGGGTCTCGTAGCGCACCAGGAGGTCATGCTGGGCGGTCCGGGCGAGGGATTGACGATTCGTCACGACTCCTACGACCGGATCAGTTTCGTCCAGGGGGTGGCGCTCGCGATTAGGAATGTCGACGCTTCGTGCGGTTTTATCTGGGGAATCGACGACTTCATCCCCTGAGTCCACCGTGACCACGTGGTCATCACTGGTAACTTCGTGGGATGGCCGGTCCCCGCTTTGGATATTTGTTGACCGCGATGGTTACCCCCTTCGACGCCGACGGCGCCGTGTCGTTCGACGTCGCGCGCGACCTCGCGCAGTACTTGGTCGCCCAGGGAAATGACGCCCTGGTAGTGGGCGGATCCACGGGCGAAGGTTCGTCCTTGTCCGATGCGGAGAAGTTGGACTTGTTCGCGGCCGTGGCCGAAGCGGTCACGGTACCGGTAGTGGCGGGGACCTCGTCGTCGGACACCGCCCGCTCCGTGGCGTTGACCTCGCGCACCGCCGCCACGGGCGTGGCGGGCGTTCTCGTGACGACGCCGGCGTACGCGCGACCCTCGCAACACGGCATTGCCGCGCACTTTGGCGCGGTGGCGTCGTCGACGACGCTGCCGGTCATGCTCTACGACATCCCGGTGCGCACGGGACGCAAGGTGGCCCCCGCGACCACCATCGACGTCGTCCGCCGACACCCCAACGTCGTGGCCCTCAAGGACGCGTCGGCTGACCTGGTGGGCGCCGCGGCGGTCAAGGCTGAATTGGGCGAGGGTCTTGACCTCTACAGTGGCGATGACGCTTTGTTGTTGGCGTTTTTGGCCGTGGGTGCGGTGGGTCTAGTGTCCGTGGCGGCCCACTGGGCGGCCCCGGAGTTTGCGGCCCTGATTCGTGCCGTGCACGCCGGCGATTGGCCCTCGGCCCGACGACTCAACGCACGCCTGGCCCCGAGTTGTTCTTTTGAAACGAGCGATATGTACCCTAACCCCCTCCCCTCCAAGGCCGCGATGCGGGCCCTCGGTTTCTCCGTGGGCCAATGCCGACTACCCCTGGGTCCCGGTGACGAACTCCTGGACCAGTCGGCGCTCGACGTGGTGTCGGCTCTGGCGGCGTCGCGTGGCTAGGGACAACGTCCGCATCACTTTTCTCGGTGGTTTGGGCGAGATCGGTCGGAACTGTGCGGCGATTGAGCAGGATGGCCGGATCGTCGTCGTAGACGCCGGTTTGATGTTCCCCGAACCGACCATGTACGGCGTCGACCTCATCTTGCCGGACTTCCGATGGCTGATCGAGCGTCGCGACCGAGTGGACGCCATCGTGTTGACCCACGGCCACGAGGACCACACCGGGGCGCTGCGCTACCTGGTGAAGGACGTCAACGTACCGATCTACGGCTCCGCGCTGACGTTGGGATTCGCCCGTCATCGCCTGACCGAGGCGCGCGTGGCGCACGATCTGACGTTCATCGAGGTCGCCGACAGTGAACGGCGCCGCATCGGTCCCTTTGACGTCGAGTTCATCCCGGTCACGCACTCGGTGCCGAGCGCCCACGCTCTGGCGTTTCACACGAAGGTCGGCGTGATTGTGCACTCCGGTGACTTCAAGTTGGACCTGACGCCCATCGACAATCGTCGCACCGACGTGTCGCGACTGGCGGCCCTCGGTGACGAAGGGGTGGCGTTACTCCTGTGCGACTCGACCAACGCGGAAGAACCGGGCTTCACCGCGTCGGAGCGCTCGGTGGGTGCGGCGTTGCGCCGCCTCTTCCTCGAGCGACCCGAACGGCGCCTCGTCGTCGCGTGTTTCGCCAGTCACCTGCACCGTATCCAGCAAATCATCGACGTCGCGCGCGAGCAGAACCGCAAGATCGCCCTCATGGGACGCTCCATGGAGGCCAACGTCAAGTTGGCGCGCAAGCTCAATCTCCTGCACGTCGAGGCCGCTGACTTCGTCGACATCGAGAACGTCGACCGCTTCGAGCCGGGGGAGATCTGCGTGGTCTGCACGGGTAGCCAAGGCGAACCCTTGGCCGCCCTCTCGAAACTGTCGCGTGGCGACGCGCGCAATTTCTCGGTGGGCGAACAGGACACCATCATCTTGTCCTCGCACCCCATTCCGGGTAACGAATGGTCAGTGGGTCGCGTGATTGACGACCTGCACCGGGCGGGTACCGAGGTCATCCATTCGGGTCAGGAGCCCGTGCACGCGTCGGGTCACGCGCGCCAGGGCGAACTGCGGACGTACCACCAATTGTTGCGGCCGAAGAACTTCGTACCCGTGCACGGAGAATACCGCCACTTGCGTCATCACGCCGATCTCGCGGCGTCGATGGGAGTGTCCGACCGTCATATCCTCATCTGCGAGGACGGTGATCAGATCGACGTCACCCGTGAGGGTATCAAGCGCGCCGGGCAGGTTCCCGCGGGCTTCCACTACATCGACGGCAGCGCCGGTGATTTGGACGAACGGCCCCTCGAAGAGCGGCGAATGCTCGCCGAATACGGCGTGCTGCAGATCACCGCCGGAGTCGACGCCCAACGTGGTGTGCTCTCGCAGCCGGTGCGCGTGGTCGCGCGGGGCTGGTTCGAGGGCGAGCACGACCGCGGCGTGCGTGACGCCGTGCGTGACGCCGTGCGTGACGCCGTCCAGGCCGCCCTCGCTGAGGGCAACCGCGACGACGAATCGCTCTCGAAGGTGGCCCAACGCGCCGCGGGCCGCCTCCTGGGTCAAAAATATCGCCGCCAACCGGTGTTACTCACGGCGATCGTGGTTCTCTAGAGGTCCTTGGAAGGCTCGCCGTTGGCCCCGTTGGCCTGGCCCACGCGGTAGAACGCCTTGAGGGAGATTTGCTCGGCGCGCAGCCCGCGATCGAGCAACGTCGTCTTCACCGCGCGCATCACGTGGAACTCGCCGAACAGGTACGCGTGTCCCTCGTCGGTCGGCAGGGTGAACGCGGCGAGACCACTGAGCAGTCCCGTCGCGTCGTCGTGGGCGCGACCGGCGCGGTCGACGAAGATGGCCGTCACTCCGAGACCCTCATCGAAGGGGGCCGTGAGGGCGTCGGCGGGGTCGTCCGTCTCGACGATGAAGATGGCGCGTCCGGGCACCTCGATGCTGTCGGCCATGCGGTAGAACGCACCCAACGAGGACACGTCACCGACGAAGAGGTGCCAATCGGCGACGGCGTCGACGGGAATCTTGCCGCGCGGACCCACGATGTCGACGGTGTCCCCCGGGGCGGCGGTTCGCGCCCAGCGCGCACCGGGACCCTCGTGCGTCGTCGAGATCCACAGGGTAAAGGTATCGGCGACCTCATCGACGCTGCGCACGCTGAAGCGACGGCGCGTGGGCGTGTCGGTCGCGTCGTCAACGTGGACCATCACGTCATTGCCCGGCGCGCCCACGAGGTCCGCGGCGTGTCCGTGCAGGACGATTTCGACGAGTGACGGCGAGATCGCGCGCCGGGTGAGGACGGTGCACCGATGGGCGTGGACCTTGAGGCGAGTGGCGAGGTCGAGGGTGCTCTGGTGCGGGGGAGTCGGCATTTCTCCAGATTAGGCGAGTGGTCACCGTGGCGAATACCTGTTCGCTAACTTGGAAGGTGATGGCACACCCTCGTCGATCACGCACGCCCGCCAAGGTCACCGCGGCGTCACGCGCGCGTCACGCCGCGCACGCGAAGGAGTCGTTGTGGGGTCGACACCAGCGCGATATTTGGATTGTGGCCATGGTGCTGGCGGGACTCCTTGTCCTCCTCGCCGAGATCAACGCGTTGGGGGTCGTCGGTCGTGTGGTCAATGAGGGTCTGAAGGTGGCGTTGGGGGTGGGACGAGTGGCCATCCCCATTCTGCTCATCGGCCTCGGGGTGGTCATGGTGACGGGTCGGGTGGAGGTGGACCGCGCCCGCTTCCTGTGGTCGATATCGCTGGCGCTGATCGCGCTCTCGGGACTGGGCGACATCGCGCAGGGGCGTCCCTCGTTGCACGCCGACGTCGCCCGATTGGGGCACGCGGGCGGGTGGCTCGGCGTCGTGACGGCGGGGATGCTCGCACGTTTCATTGGCGCGAGCGGTACCGTTGCCGCGTTGGTGGCGGTGCTCGTCGTCGCCCTCGTGCTCGGCACCGGAGTCGGTCTGCGCACCCTCCTCTCGTCGAGCGCCGCGGTGTTGACGTACCTGGGCCGCCACTTCGCGTCGTGGTGGAGCGCGCGTCCGACGTCGCCCGTCGCGGAAGCGGCCGACCCCGAGACCCCGCCGCCCGCGGCCCCGGCGCCGCGGCGCCGCAAGCACGACCACGACGGGCCCGACGACCCCCCGGCGCCCGAGCCGGTGCACGTGGGTTACCTCGACGAGGACGCGGCCTCGGCGCCCGAGGCCGACGAGGCGGAGGGCTCGTATCGCGACCCCCTCGACGACCTCGAGGAGGCGTTGCGCGACCCGCCGCGACCCGCCGCGTACTTCGGCTCGCACGAATCGCAGTGGGAATTGCCGCCTATGTCACTCTTGACGCGCACCCGCGAGCAGCGCCAGGATCGCGACGCCATCGCCGCCGCCGGGGCTGAGCTGGTCGAAGCGTTGCGTGCCCACGGGGTGGAGACCACGCTGGTCGGGTTCACGATGGGACCGACCGTGACACGCTTCGAGCTCGAACTCGGGCCGGGGGTCAAGGTGTCGCGCGTCACCTCACTCAACAAGGACATCGCCTACGCCATGGCCAGCCCCGACGTGCGGATCCTGGCGCCCATCCCGGGACGTTCCGCCATAGGGGTGGAGGTGCCCAACCGTCAGCGCGCCCTCGTGGCGTTGGGTGATCTGCTCGCGTCGGAGGAGGCGGTGTCGAGTACTCACCCCCTCGACGTCCCGATCGGACGCGATATCTCCGGCAAGACCGTGGTGGTGAATCTGGGCGAGATGCCCCACGTACTGATCTCGGGCGCCACGGGCGCGGGTAAGAGCTCCTGCATCAATTCGCTGATCACGTCGCTGGTGATGCGCGCGACGCCGGACCAAGTGAAACTTCTGCTCGTCGACCCGAAACGGGTGGAGATGGGCCAGTACAACGACCTCCCTCACCTGTTGGCGCCCGTCGTGGTGGACCCCAAGAAGGCCGCGGGAGCGTTGGCGTGGGCGGTCAAGGAGATGGAGCGTCGATACGACGTCCTCGCCGAGAACGGCGCCCGCGACATCACCAGTTACCAGCAGATGATGGCCCGCGGCGAGGTTGACCTCGAGGCGTCGACGCAGGAATTGGTGGGCGGAGCCATCGAACGCGCTACCTCGTGGGAGTCGGGGGTCACGCCGCGCGAACCCGAGGTCCTGCCCTACGTGGTCATCGTCGTGGACGAGTTGAACGACCTCATGATGGTGGCGGCCCGCGACGTCGAAGAGTCGGTAGTGCGCATCGCGCAGATGGCGCGCGCCGTGGGCATTCACCTGGTGCTGGCGACGCAGCGTCCGAGCGTCGACGTGATCACCGGTGTCATCAAGGCCAACGTGCCCTCGAGGATGGCTTTCGCGGTGTCCTCACTGGCCGACAGTCGCGTCATCTTGGACCAGGCGGGCGCCGAACGCCTGATCGGTAAGGGCGACATGCTGTTGGTGACGGCGTCGAGCAACGTGGCGCGCCGCCTCCAGTCGCCGTGGGTGGCCGAGGAGGAGGTCCGGCGCGTGGTCGAGTACTGGCGCGCGCAGGGCGGACAGCGCGAGACCGTGGTGGCGTTGGACGTTCCCGCGGGGCGCGGGGATTCCGGGGCGGGGACGGGTGACGAGGACGACGTCCTTCGCCAAGCCCGGGAAATCGTCATCCGCAATCAGTCGGGGTCGACGTCGATGCTCCAACGCAAGTTACGGGTGGGCTTCGCCCGGGCCGGGCGGCTCATGGACGAACTCGAAAAAGAGGGGGTCGTCGGCCCCGGCGACGGCTCCAAAGCGCGCAAGGTCTTGATCTCGTTGGAGGAATTCGACGAGAACCTGTAACGTCGTTAGGTGTTTCGTCGTTCGTCTACCCCCATCGCCCTGCGTGGCAGCCTGGCGCGCGTCTTCTCGATGACGCTGGGCGCGACGATGGCGGCGGGCATGATCTTCATGATGCAGGTGCCGCTGCTGCACCAGGCGACCAGCTTTGAGCCCGTCGCGACCACTCTGGGCGTGGGGGCCACCACGGGCATCGCCTGGCCGAGTACCGGTAGCGCCGCGGTGGTCATACCGGCGCTGGGGGTCACGCGGTCTCTCAATGACGCGGTCCTGCCCATCGCGAGTCTGACCAAGATGATGACGGCGTACGTCACCCTGCAGAAGTATCCGTTGAGTCCCGGCCAGACCGGACCGTGCCTCACCGTCAACGCGCCCGACGTCGCCTACTACCGCACCATCGCCGCGCAGGGGCAGTCCAGCGCCGCCGTGGCGGTGGGCGAGCGGCTTTGTGAGGATCAGCTGCTCGCGGGGCTGCTGATCCATTCGGCGGGCAACTTCGCCACGATGCTGGCGAACCTGTCCTGGGGTGGCACCCAAGCGTTCGTGGCGCGGATGAACGACGACGCTCGCGCCCTGGGACTGACGCACACCCATTACGAGGACGTGTCGGGCATTGGCTCGGGGTCGGTGTCGACCGCGCTCGACCAGGGCGAGTTGGCGGCGACGATCATGGGGTACGCCGTCGTACGCGCCATCGTCATTCAACCCACCGTGACCCTCCCGGTGGCGGGCACCCTGGGCACCTACACGCCCTTCGTGGGTGTCGACAACGTGGTGGGTGTGAAGTCGGGGCGTACGGACGCCGCCGGCGGCTGCGACGTGATGGCGATGAGCTTCCGCTTCGATGGTCGAAGCGAGTTGGCCTACGCCGTGGTCCTCGGGGCTCGCGGCGGCGACCTCCTCGGGCCCGCCGGTAACGACGCCCTGGCCCTCGCGCAGTCGGTCGTCGAGTCCCAGCGCTCCGTCGAGATACCCGCCGGCACCGTCGTGGGCACCATTGGCTGGGACAATCAGCGCGTCGACGTCGTGACCGAGACGCACGTGCGACTGGACTACTTGACGGCCCTGCACTCCGTCGCAGAACACGTGAGCGTCACGCCCGAATGGGGTCCGCTGTCGGGGCGTCAAGTCGTCGGGTGGCTCACCATCGACGCCGGTTCCCTCCTTCGCGTTCCCCTGATGGTCGCCCACCGGCTCACGCCGCTGACCTTGTTGCAGCGCGTAGCCTGAATCGATGCGCGCCCGCGTCCCCGCCAGTTCGGCCAATCTCGGACCGGGTTTCGACGCCCTCGCCGTGGCGCTGACGCGCTACGTGGAGGTCACGGTCGAACCGGCGGAGGAGTTCGCCATATCGACCGAGGGCTGTGGGGCGGGCCTGTTCGACGACGAGCGGCACCTGGGTGCGCGCGTCGCCTCACGGATACTCGGGCACCATCGCTTCGCGATCCACGTCTCCTCGGAGATCCCCCTCTCCCGCGGTCTCGGGTCGTCGGCGGCGCTCGCCCTGGCCGCCGCCGCCGCGGCGGGGGCGCCTTCACCCCTCACCATCGCCACCGAGGTCGACGGTCACGCCGAGAACGCGGCGGCGTCGCTGCTGGGTGGACTCGTCGTGGCGAGCGTACTGGGTTCCGCGTCGATCACCGTGCGCTCCCTGGCCCTGGACCCCGCGTGGCGCTTCGTCGTCGTCGTCCCCGACGAGGAATTGGCCACCGCGGACGCCCGTCGCGTGCTGCCCCCCCAGGTACCCTTTCGCGACGCCGTGCACAACGTCGCGGCGGTGGCGCTCTTAATCGCGGGACTGGCCCGCCACGAGGATTTCTGCGAGGGCGCCATGGACGACGCGCTCCATCAGCCCTATCGCATGTCGTTACTCCCCTTCGCCCAGCCGCTCCTGGCGCTCCTGCGCGACGCCGGGGCGGCCGGGTCGTGTTGGTCGGGGGCGGGTTCGACGATGCTCGCGCTGTGCGACGATGCGTCGGCGGCGCAGGTAGCGCGCAGCGCCCGTGAGTTCCTGGTGACCCATTCGATAGCGGGCGACGTCTGGGAGCTGGACGCCGACCGCCGCGGCCTGCACCTCTCGTAGTCGCGTGGGTACGACGACACCGCGAGTGTCGCTCTCGGGGGCGGGCTTCATCATCCTGGGCGCGTCGTCGATCCAGTGGTCGGCGGCGCTTATTCAGCCGGCGTTCGCCCGACTGGGTCCCGCGGCCACCAGTGGATGGCGCTTCTTCTTCGGTTCGCTGATCCTGCTGGTCGCGACGCGCCCGCGCCTCCGACGGTGGCGTCGAGAGCAGTGGCGCGCGGCCGTGATCCTGGGGGTCACGGTGGCGTTCATGAACGTGTGCTTCTATCAAGCAATCTCGCGGATCCCACTCGGGAGTGCCGTGACCATCGAATTCTTGGGTCCGCTCAGTGTGGCGGCGTTCGGGCGGCGTTCGTGGCGTCACTACAGTTTCGCGGCGCTGGCCGCGCTCGGCGTCGTGCTGCTGTCGCACCCCGGTGGGGGCGTGACGCTGCTCGGGGCGCTCTTCGCGCTCCTGAGTGGCGTGGGTTGGGGTGTCTACGTCTACGCCGCGGCCCGGGTCGGGGGGCGACCACCGGGTTCGGCGGACTCGCGGTGTCGATGTCGGTCAGCGCACTGGTCACCCTGGCCTGGACGTGGTCGAGTGCCCCGCAATTGGTTCACCACCCCTTCCTGGGCGGACGACTCGTCCTCGTCGGGCTGATGTCGATCGTGCTGGGCTTCGCGGCGGAGCTCCAGGCCCTGCGGCGACTCAGCCCTCCCGCGGCCGGCGTGTTGATGAGTTTGGACCCCGCAATCGCCTTCGTGGTGGGAGCCCTCGTCCTGCACGAGCGCGCGACATCGTGGGTCCTGCTCGGACTCGCGTGCGTCGTCGTCGCCGGGGCCGGTGTGACCGTGGACCGGACGACGCCCGAAGAAGTGGTCCCCCAGTGACGCGAGAACGCCGCCACGGGGGGTGAACATTAGTCTGGAGGGGTGGCCGCGCCCAAGACCTTCGCAATCCGGACCTTTGGCTGCCAGATGAACGAGCACGATTCCGAGCGTCTCGCCGGCCTCCTGGTCCACGAGGGCATGGTCGAGGCCACGGAGGCAACGTCGGCTGACGTCGTCATCTTCAATACCTGCACCATTCGCGAGAACGCCGACTTGAAGCTCTACAGCGCCCTGGGGCACTTGAAGGCCGAGAAGGAACGCCGTCCCCAGATGCAGATCGCGGTGGGGGGTTGCATGGCCCAGAAGGACCGCGGCGGGATCCTCGAACGGGCCGGTTGGGTGGACGTGGTCTTCGGCACACACAACCTGGCCCAGGCCCCCGCGCTCCTGCGGCGCGCGGCGATTGAGGGACCACTGGTGGAGGTGTGGGACGCACCCGACCCCGAAGCGGCCACGGACATGGCGCCCGCCCTCTACGCCGTGCGCGAGCTCCCCTGGGCCGCGTGGATGACCATTCAGACGGGGTGTGACAATACCTGCGCCTACTGCATCGTGCCCGCGGTGCGCGGCGCCGAGATCAGTCGACCCCTGGACGACTTGGTCGCGGAGGGCGAGATGCTCGCGAAGTCGGGCGTGACCGAGATCACCGTGCTGGGGCAGAACGTCAATTCCTACGGGCGCGACCTCACGCGACGTCGACCGCTCTTCGCGGAGTTGTTGCGCGCCCTGGGCGCCATTGAGGGAATTGAGCGCATCCGGTTCACCAGTCCGCACCCCAAGGACCTGCGACCCGAGACGATCGCCGCGATGGCCGAGACCGACGCGGTCTGCCCCCAGTTGCACCTGCCCCTGCAGTCCGGGTCGGACCGAGTGTTGCGGGCCATGCGCCGCGGCTACAGCAGCGAACGGTACCTCCGGCGACTGGCCGATGCGCGCGCGGGGATCACCGATCTGCACGTCACGACCGACCTCATCGTCGGGTTCCCCGGCGAGACGGAGCGCGACTTCGACGAGACCCTGGCGGTCGTCGCGGCAGCGGATTTCGACGCGGCGTACACCTTCATCTTCTCCCCGCGCGAGGGTACGCGTGCGGCGGACCTGGTCAATGATTTCGTGCCGGCCGAGGTCATCGCCGACCGATTCGCGCGCCTCAAGGAGGTGCTCGACCGATCGGCGCTGCGACACCACGCAGCACGCGAGGGCCTCGTCGAGGAGGTCTTGGTGGAAGGGGTCTCGCGTCGCAACGACCAGATGCTCTCGGGTCGCACCCGCCAGGGCAAGCTGATCCACTTCCCCGTGTCCGAGGTCTCGTTGCGCCCCGGCGCACTCGCGACGGTCAAGGTCACCCACGGAGCCCCCTACCACTTGCTCGGTGAGGTGGTATCGGTGGTGCGCGCGCCCCGTCACAAGGTGCGAGTGCCCCTCATGTCCTCGTGAGGAACCACGGGGGGACGGCGGTGGCCCTCGTCGGCCCCACCGCCTCGGGTAAGTCCGCCCTCGCCCATCAACTGGCCCTCGAGAGCCACGGGACGGTCGAGATTCTGAGCGTGGACTCGATGACGGTCTATCGGGGTATGGACATCGGCACGGCGAAGGCGACTTCCGCCCAGCGCGCGCAGGTCTCCTATCATCTCCTCGACCTCATCGATCCGATCGAGGAATTCACCGTGGCTCAGTTCCAGCGTGAAGCGCGCGACGCCCGAGACCTCGTCTGGGCCCTGGGCGCGGCGGTGCTCTACGTCGGGGGCACGGGACTCTACGGCCGTGCCGTGATCGACGACCTCGACATCCCCGGCCAGTTTCCCGACGTGCGCGCCGAACTCGAGCGGCGCGCGCAGGATCCGGCCGACCTCTATCGTGAACTGCAAGAGCGAGATCCCGTGGCGGCGGCTCGAATGGAGCCCACCAACCAGCGTCGTATTGTGCGCGCCCTCGAGGTGACCCTCGGCAGCGGCCGGCCCTTCTCCACCTACGGAGCCGGCCTGCGCCACTACGGCCCCCCCCGCGTGGTGCAAATTGGGCTGAATTGTGACAGTGGTGTCTTAGATGTGCGAATTGCTAGACGTTTCGAGAGTTGGATGGAACAAGGACTACTAGAGGAGGTCGCACTACTGCGGGAACGGGGAATGAGTCGCACGGCCCGTCAGGCCGTGGGATATCGCGAACTCCTGCGACACCTGGAAGAGGGCGCGGAACTGGAGAGGTGCGTCGAGGACGCCATCACCCAGACGCGCCGACTCGCTCGTCGTCAGCGTTCGTGGTTTCAGCGCGATCCGCGCGTGGAGTGGTTCGATGACCCCTCCGCCGCGGCGGCGCGTCTCGGCGAAGTTCTGACCAGTCCCGACGGGTTCGTGCGAGACTAACAATATGGCACTTCGATCGTTACAAAAGTGGCAGGGCGCGGGCAATGATTTCCTCGTCGACGTCGTCGAACAGGGCGCCGCGCCGTGGTGGAACGCCCAGCGCGCCCGCGCCGCGTGTGACCGTCACTTGGGCGTGGGCGCCGACGGACTCCTGGTGGCGTCCATCGGATCGACAATTTCGATGGTGCTCTACAACGCCGACGGCACGGTGGCGGAGATGTCGGGCAACGGTATCCGCTGTCTGGTGGCCGCGGTGCGACGCGCCACGGGTCGTTCGGACCGCGAGATGCGTGTGCACACCGCGGCGGGGGAGAGACTGGTGACCTTGGACTTGTGCGAGGACCGCGGCGTGGGGAGCGTTGACATGGGTCCGGTGACCCTCGGCGCGACGTTGCGCGGGGCCCTCGGGGTGGCCCACGTCGGGAATCCGCACGTCGTGGTGGTGGATAACCCCGATTGGAATGACGAGGATCGCGAGGAGATGGCCGCCAAGCTGGCCGCGGAGATGGGTGGTGCGAACGTGGAGTTCGTGGAGATCATCGACGAGGCCCACGTCGCCATTCGCGTGATCGAGCGCGGAGTGGGCTGGACCCTCGCGTGCGGGACCGGGTCGGTCGCGACCGCGGCGGTCTGCCACCAACGCGGATTTACCGGTAACGACGTCGTCGTCGACAACCCGGGCGGTTCATTGCGCGTCGTGTTAGGCGAGGGGGGCGCGCGACTCGAGGGACCCGTGCGGTTCGTCGCGAACGTGGAGTGGCTCGCCGGGTGACCTATGTACCCACGACCCTCATCGACCGCACGTTTCGCGAGAAGATTGTGCTGGTGGGGGTGCAATTCCCGGGAGTGAGTGCCGAGGAACTGGAGCACCAACTCGACGAATTGGCGCTACTGGTGGACACCGCCGGGGCCGACGTCGTCGCCCGCGTGGTGCAGCGACGTGACGCGCCCGATCCGGCCACCTTTCTGGGGTCGGGAAAGGTCGCCGAATTGAGAGAGATCTGTCTGAGTGTCGATTCCGACACCGTGGTCTTCGAACAGAACCTCTCCCCGGCTCAGCAGCGCAACCTCGAACAGAAACTGGGTCGAACCGCCATCGACCGCACGGCGGTCATCTTGGACATCTTCGCGCAGAACGCCCGCACGCCCGAAGGCAAGGCGCAGGTCGAGTTGGCGCTCCTGCAATACCGCCTACCCCGCTTGCGCCGGGCGAGCGGATCGTTGTCGCAGCAGGCGGGTGGCATCGGCACACGCGGTCCCGGGGAGACCCAGCTCGAAGTCGACCGACGTCGACTCGTCCACCGGATCCATCACATCCGTCAAGAACTCCAGCAGATCGATCGCACGAGGGAGGTGCAACGACAAGGTCGCGACCGGGGCCGGCACCGCGAGGTGACCCTGGTGGGTTACACCAACGCGGGCAAGTCGTCGATGCTCAACGCTCTGACCGCCGCGGACGTACCGGTGGAGAACCGATTGTTCGTCACCCTGGATCCGCGTACGCGCCAGCGCCAGCTCCCGGGCGGTGAGACGATCCTCGTCACCGACACGGTGGGTTTCATCTCCAATTTGCCCCACGAGTTGGTGGAGGCCTTCATGAGCACGCTCAAGTCGGTGCAATTGGCCGATCTGCTGGTGCACGTGGTCGACGGGGCGAGTGACAACGCCGAGGAGCAGATCGCGGCCGTGCGCGACGTACTCGGTGAGATCGACGCGGGCAGCGTGCCGGAGCTGCTGGTCTTTAACAAGGCCGACGTCGCGGGGTCTCGGGCGCGGGACCTGGCCAAGGTCTACGAAGGCAGCGTGTGGACGTCGGCGCTCACCGGCGAGAACCTCGAGGAACTCATCGGGACCATCGCCGACCGACTGCGCTCCGACGACCGCGTGGTGACCCTGCGTCTGCCCCTGGACCGCGGCGACTTGGTGGCCGCCGCACATCGCGAGGGCGAGGTCCTCGACACCTCCGTGGACGCGCAGTACGTGAACGTGCGCGTCGTCCTCGACGACGTCGGACTCGCTCGATTCGCCGAGTGGCGGGTGATCAATTGAGCTTCTCGCCACCCCCGTACCCGTACGAACGACTCGAGGGATTGCGCGCCGCCGCCGCGCGCCACGAGGGTGGCCCGATCGACTGCTCGGTGGGTACGCCGGTGGACGATCCCCCCGAGTTCGTGGTCGCGGCGTTCGCGCAAGCGACCGGCGCGCGCGGCTACCCCCCGTCGGCGGGCACCGCGGCGTACCGCGAGGCGTGCGCGGACTGGCTCCAGCGCCGTTTTCACGTGGGC
>JAKCEC010000198.1 GCA_021841725.1 Actinomycetes bacterium
TCCGATCTGTCCGAGGAGCGCCCGGGCGTCCGCGTCGTCGCTCGAGGGGTCCGCCGTCCACGCGCCGTCACCGCGTTGGCGCAGGCGAAAGACGCCCCCACCCAGGTACGCGCGCTCGAGGAAGCCCAGGGACGCGTGCGCGAGGCGTTCGGCCTCCGGGTCGTCGCTGAGACGCGCGGCGAGGCCGAGGAGGCGCCCCGCATCATCGGTGCAGTACCCGTCCTCGCGCCGCGGCCGGTCCCGCACGGCGTGTTCGACAATCCCGTTCTCGTCGGTGAGCGACGCCACGTAGCGCAGGGAGGGCGCCAGCACGTCGCGCTCTCAGTTCGACGCCGCCAGGGCGCGCACGCCCGCGATCAGCGCGCGATACTGCGCGCCGATCGCCGGCCACAACAGCGAGCGCGCTTGCTCGCGCGCGCGCTCGCTCATCGTTGTGGCCACGCCGGGCTCCCTCAATACCCGGGCTATCGCCGCACTCATGGCCGCGGCGTCACCGTGGGGCACCAGAATCCCGGCACCCGTACTCAGCAATTCCACCGCGTGGGGGAACGGCGTGGCGACAATCGGCTTGGCGGACGCGAGGGCCTCGACCAACACCCCCGAACTCTCCTGTTCGCGTGAGTCGTAGGGCAACAGCACCACGTCCGCACTGCGCACCATCGCCCGCAGCGACGACCAGTCGCGATACGCGTCGTCGAAGTGCACCCGGTCCAGCACGTGGAGACGACGCGCGCGACGGCGCAGCGAACTCCGGTAGCTCTCGCCCGCGGCGGCCAGCACCTTCGGGTGAGTCGCGCCCGCCACCACGTAGTGGGCGCGGATCCCCTCACGGGCGAGGTGCGCGACCGCCGCGATCCCGTGCTCAATACCCTTACCGGGCCCGAGCAGTCCCCACGTCAGGATTGCCGGATGCGGCACCGAGGCCATGCCAGCGCCGTCGACGTTGGCGACGGCCCCGTGGGCGATCACCTCCACCCGAGCCGGATCGAACCCGTAGATCTCGCTGAGACGACGACGCGCGTCGTGGCTCTGTACGACCAGGACTTCGGCGGCGCGCATCAGGTCAATCACGATACGGCGCTGACGAGGCGAGGGTTGCGCCAGCACCGAGTGGAGCACGACGACCAGCGGTCGCGTCAGGGCGCTCACGAACTCGAGCACCTCCTCACCGTCGGGTCCCGCGAAGAGTCCGTACTCGTGCTGGATCATTACGACGTCGGCGCGGTTGGCGACCTCGACACTGCGCCGACGCGACGCCGCGTCGCCCACGACCCAGTGCGCCACTACCTCGTCGTGGAGCTCGATCTCGGGCGAGTCGACGAGACGCACCACCTCGACGCACACGTCGCCGGCGCCCTCGGCGATGGCTAGGGTCAGATTGTTGGTGAACGTGGCGAGTCCACATTCAGTCGGTGGGTACGTGCCGACCATGGCGAGAGACACCGCCGGCTCACGGAGGCTCAGTGATGCTCGAGCACCCCCCGCCAGAGCGAACGTCGACGCCGGCCCGGGCGAACTATGGTTCATAACTCCACAGTATGCGCGCCCTCGCATACGCGAGCAAGGGACGATAGTCCCCGCGCGCCCTCGCCGCGCAGCGCCCTCGACGCACCGGGCGTGATGAGGGGTGATGCGCCAGACCCCACGGCGACCACACGAGGGCTACGTGCGCCGCGCACCGGCGCTCAGCCGGGCCAGGCGCGCCACCAGAACTTCGATGACGGTGAGGTCGTTCAGGTCCTGGTCGGTGTGGAGGTCACGCCCCCCGTAACTGACACCGCCCTTGAGGTCCACGTCGGCGTTGGCGATGAGGTGCACCGCGTCGGCGATCCGTTCGGGCCCCATTCGCGAGGCCAGGGCCAGCAATTTCTTCGCGCCGAAGGGATTCATCCCCAACAACTGCGCCGCGTCGTCCGCGTTCACCAGTCCCGCGCCCTCGAGGCGCGCCATGCGCACGTAGTGGCGCTGGAGCAGGTAGATGATCTGCACCCCCGCGCGGCCCCGCGAGTCGAGCATGCGCCGGGCCACGGTGAGAGCCGCGGTGACGTTCCCGCTCTCGAGCGCGTCGGTGAGGTCCCACTCGGGGACCCCTCCGGCGTCGCCGATGTAGGGCTCCACGTGACCCGGCGTGAGGGGCGCCGTCCCGTAGACGGCGGCGAGCAGACGCGCCAGCGAATCCACGCGCGCGACGTCGTCGCCCACCTGCGCCGCGATCCGCGCGGCGGCGGCGGCGTCGACGTTCACCCGGTACTCGCCCATCTTCTCGCTCACGAACGCGACGCGGTCCTTGGCGCGAGTGCCCACGTTGACCGCGACGACGTCGTCGGCCACCTTGACGAGGGCGTGGGACTTGGCCCCGACGACCGCCACGATCAGGGTGACGTCGGGGGCCGGGCTCGACATCCACCTCGCCAGGGCCGCCACTTCGTCGCTCAGCAGACCCTGCGCGTCACGCACCACGACCACGCGCCGCGCGGATAAGAAGGGCGGCGTATTGAGCGCCTCCATGACGGCGGACACGACCGATTCTCCCGTGGTCGTGACGTCCTTGACGGTGAAGTCTTGGAGCGCGAAGGCGGGGTCGAGGTCCCCCAGGGACGCGCTCACCACGTTGTGCACCGCGTCGTAGACCATGGTGGCGTCGGTGCCGACCACCACCGTG
>JAKCEC010000016.1 GCA_021841725.1 Actinomycetes bacterium
ACCGGAGACTTCGTAGTCTCCCCGGAAGTGACCACGACGATAGGTGGCGAGCAAGCGTCCCAGCACCAAGGGGGACCGGTCAGCCCAGACCGACACGCGCGATGGAGTAACGGCGATAGCGGCGTGGTTCCCCATGTCAATGCGCGGGCGCAATCGGTCGGCGTGCAACACGCTCACCACGCCGTAGCCCGGACCCTGCGACCGCTGAGGGGCGGTGTCGTGACGCTCGCCCTGATCAGCACGCACGATTTCGGCGTCCACGACACGAAACCACGCGCACCACGTGGGCGTCTCCCCCGCGGCCACGAGCGAAGAGCGTAGGTCGTTGACCATGATTTGACCATATACCCAATGCGCTCACGCGCATCGCTCACGCGTCGACGACCGCTGGCCCCGGGCACGTCGCCGAGGTCGTCGGTCGCCTCACCGCGGACTCCGACGCCGCTCCCCGCCATCACCAGGGCAACTGTGGCGCCTCCGCCAGTGAGGGCCCTACGACTCGTCCGCTCTTCAGGGCCGAGGCGGGGAATACCATCTCGGGACGGAAGGACCGACTTTTCGCCTCCCCGCGGCGACCCCCTCGGACTTCGACCCATTCCTCGTTCATCTGCGTGTTGGTGACGTGCGCTACGAACACCCACGTTTGGCGACGTTCCTTCGCGCCGTCGATCACCACGGCGTCGCCGGTCGCGAGACCCGCCCATTTGGTTGACCGCACTAGGTGCCCCTGACGGGTCACCACGCCACGTTTCTTCACGTCACCTGTTTACTCGAGCGCGACCGCCGCTTCGTTCTCGCGACACGGTCGCGAGCCGGTGGACACCCCTAGGAGTCGCGACGACCGAACGATCCCGAGATACCGGTGGGGCCCGCAACCCCCGAGGGGCCGCTCACCCCGCTGCTCCCGGAGGAACCCGAGACGCCGGTGGGCCCGCTGACGCCCGTCGCCGGAGGGTTGGCGGTCATCACGATCAGGGCGGAACTCGTAACCGTGGTGCCGGTGGCGTCGGTCACGCTCACGACGAGGGAGTGTGCGCTCACGGTCGACTGTGTGGTGTCCCACACGAAACTCGCGTGCCGTCCTCGATTACTCGTCCAGCACCCCGGTCCCGCGGGAAGAGATCCGCTCTCTCCGTCCCCGCCCGTGGACATCGTTAGACCCGTGCTCAACGCGGCTCCCCCATCGCTCACGCACCACGTCAGCGTCTGTGAATCGCCCAGTCCCAAATGTGACACCCCGGCGTCGAGGGACACTGTTCCCGACAAGGTGGAACTGAATTGGCTCAGCCACGCCACCGTGGGCCCGGTGCCCGACGACACACCGTACCCCTCGTCATCGTTGGCGTCGCCCTCCCCCGTCGCCCCGGTTACTCCCGTGGGCCCCGAGGCTCCGGTCGATCCCGACGCTCCCGTCGATCCCGACACCCCGGTCGACCCCGACGCCCCCGTGGACCCCGTGGACCCCGCAGGACCCGTCATCCCGGCCACGCCGGTGGAGATTCGACCTGACGGGGGGCCTGAGGGATCGATCAAAAACGGGGGCGTCACGGTAAAACCACCCGCGCGCGCCGCACTCAACACTCGATGGGTGGAGGTAGCGCTCGCCGTCGGGGCGCCGAAGGGTAACACCGTCGCGAGGGCGATGACACTCGCCGACGCACCCGCCGTGATGGTCAGTTGCCTGATTGTTCGCGTCTCCATTGTTCCCTCTCGCCGCCGCCGACCGACTGTCGAATATGTACATTGTGCGTGGCGCACGCGCCCAGAGGGGGGCGCGTGGCCAAGATTTGAGATTGTTGTGCGCAAATTGTGGTCACGGGAGCCCCACCGCCGCCGCGTGATGGGCGCCCACCGGAGGGTTCCACTAAGTGCTCACGGGGAGTTCCCGATGAGCCGGGCGCGTGTCAGAGGGGTCGCCTACGGTGACACCATGGCCTTTGATCAACCGTTGCCCACGTCACTTTCCCCCTCGCGCCTCGCCGACTTTCAATCGTGCCCGCGTCGATACCAGTACGCGTCAGTAGAGCGGATCAGCCAGCCGGCGACGTACGCCACCGCCAAGGGGCGCCTCGTGCACTACGTGTTCGAGCAACTCTTCAAACTGGCTCCCCCCGAGCGGACCGTGGTGGCGGCCCGCGAATTCGTGAGCGCGGCGAGTGCCCACGTGCTGACCACCGACGTACGCACCGAGATCGGTCTCGACGACGCGCGCGAGACACAGCTACTGGCGGAAACCGACGCCATCATCGAGACCTACTTCGCCATGGAGGATCCGCGCGCGATCGTCAGTGAGGGCGTCGAGTTGCGCGTGAAGGTGACCGTGGACGACACACCCCTCCTGGGCATTCTCGATCGCCTCGACCGAGACGAGGAGGGCAATCTCGTCATCGTCGACTACAAGACCGGTTCCGTGCCCAATCGAAACTTCGACTCCTACACGTTCGCCAACGCCGAGTTGTACGCCGTCTTGTGCGAGGCGAAACTGCACGAACGTCCGACCAAGATCCGCCTACTCTACGTGAGCCAGGGCCAGTCGATCGAACGGAGCGTCTCGGACGCGGTCCTGCGCGCGCGCACCGTGGCCGCCACGTCGGCGTGGCGCCAGATCAAGGAGTTCTACGACCACGGAGATTTTCCGACGTCCCCGTCGAAGAACGCGTGTCGATTCTGTGCCTTTACCGACCGCTGTCCTGACGCGTGGGCGTCAACGCCGCGCTGAGGCTCCCTAACCTGTTGGCATGACTTCCTTCGGACTCAGTTACGACTACCGTTGTCCCTTCGCCAAGAACATCCACCTCCACGTGGTATCCGCCCTCGCGGCCGGCGCCGATTTTGAGGTGGAATTCATCCCGTGGACGATGAGCCAGGGTCATCGCGCGCCGGGCGCGGTCGACGTGTGGGACGACCCGGCTCACGACCCGGCCCTCGTATCCCTCGCGGCCAGTATTTCGGTGCGTGACCAGCAAGCCGAACTCTTTCTCGCGGCGCACGAGGCCCTCTTTCGCGCACGCCACGAACGGGCCATTCGTCTCGCAACCCTCGAGGAGATCGAGGGAGTTCTCGCACCACTGGGCGTGGACATGGATCGCGTGAGGGACGACCTCGCCTCGCGTCGCCCGCATCAGGTCATCGCCGACAACTACCGCGCCATGCAGGCCTACGAAGCGTTCGGCGTTCCGACGTTCGTTGTGGGTTCCGAGGCCACGTTCGTGCGGTTCATGAAGCCGCCGAGCGGCGACGGACGCGCCTCGGCCGCGATCATTGACTCGCTGGTCACGCTCATGATCCACCAACCCGATCTCAACGAGTTCAAACACACGGTCGTGCCCCACTAGGCCTGCGTCCTACACGAGGCGAAGGACCAACTCCACGAGGCACGTCGCGCCGAGGATCAGCGCGGGCGCGGTGACCTTGAGGGTGTCACCCTTGCGCAGGTGGACCACGACGGCGATGATCATCATCACGGCGAGTGCCCCCGCGGCAACCTCGTTCACGAGACAGAGGACGGTACCCTTCTTCGCCGCCAAACCGATCATCACGCCGAGGGCCCCGACCACCTCCAGCAGTCCGACGCCCTGGAACATCCGCTTGGTGAGGCCGAAGTGCTCCGCGGTCCGCGACGCCACCGTGTTGAAGATCATCTTCTGAGCCCCCGTGGTCGCGAACGCCAAGAACACGATGATCGAAAGAATGCTGGCCACTGCTCTCATGAGTACTCCTTGTTGACCCGACAACTGTACTGGAGGTGGCCGGGGCGTCCGCGCCCGGCGGGCCGTACCGGCGTTGCTAGCCTGGGCCCGTGTCGCGCGCGCCTTCACCCCAGACCCGCGTGGGCGTCGTCGGCGGTGGACAGCTCGCGCGCATGATGGGCGACGAAGCCTCGTCGGTCGGCGTCGAGCTCGTCGTACTCGCGGCATCGCGCGAAGACTGTGCGGTCGCGACCGCCGACGAGGTCATCGTGGGCGAGGCCACCGACGAGGCGTCCCTGCGCAGCGTCGTCAGTGCGAGTGACGTCGTCACCTTCGACCACGAATTGCTCGACCTCAACCTCCTCGAGGGTCTCGCCACCGGGGGCGCGGTCCTTCGACCGAACCCCCGCGCGCTGCGATTTTCCGTGGACAAGGCGCACCAACGTGAGATGTTCTCCCGCACCGATTTGCCCCTGCCGGCCTTTCGAGTCGTGCGAGGGCCCGACGACGTGTCGGCCCTGCAGGGGTGGACGGCCCGTCACGGCGCGGCGCCGGTACTCAAGGCCGCCCGCGGTGGCTACGACGGGCGCGGCGTCCTCTTCCCGCGTGACGACCACGAGGCGGCGGCAATGGCGCTCGAACTGCTCTCGCGCGGCGACGTCGTGGCCGAGGAGCGGGTGTCCCTCCTCAGCGAGGTGGCCCAACTCGTCGTGCGCGCCGTGGACGGAGACATCGCCCTGTACCCCCTCGTCACGACGGTCCAATCCGCCGGCATGTGCGCGGAGGTGCGATTT
The DNA here is from genome assembly GCA_021841725.1 of Actinomycetes bacterium. GTDB lineage: Bacteria > Actinomycetota > Acidimicrobiia > Acidimicrobiales > RAAP-2 > RAAP-2. The sequence continues at coordinate 4,484 of JAKCEC010000016.1, forward strand.
CCCGCGGACCTCGCGAAGGAGGAGCAGGTGCGCGCTGGTGAGATCGCCCGCGAAATCGCCCAGCACATCGGTCTCGTCGGGGTCATGGCCGTGGAATTCTTCGTCACCCCGGGTGGGCTCGTCATCAATGAGCTGGCCCTGCGACCGCACAACTCGGGTCACTGGACCATCGAGGGCTGCGTCACGAGTCAGTTCGCCAACCACCTGCGTGCGGTGTCGGGTCAATCCCTCGGCCCCACGACGCCGCGACACCGTGCCGCCGTCATGGTCAACGTGGTGGGCGCCGCCGCGCCCGGCTCCCTCGACGCCGCGCGCGGGGTCGAGGGCGTGCACGTCCACGATTACGGCAAGACGTGGCGACCCGGACGCAAGTTGGGTCACGTGAGTGCGGTGGGCGACGACCCCGAGGTTCTTCACGTGAGAGCATGGCAGAGTGCCCGGGCTTACGGGACGAGTACGCGGGAGGCGTGATGGACCCAGTCGTCGGCATCGTGATGGGCAGTGCGAACGACCTGGAGGTGATGAAGGGCGCGCGCGAGGTTCTCGAGCGCTTCGACGTCGCCTTCGAAATTCGCGTCGTGTCGGCGCACCGCACGCCCGAGGCGATGATCGCCTACGGCACCCACGCGCGGAGTCGCGGACTGCGCGTCATCATCGCGGGGGCGGGTGGTGCCGCTCACTTGCCGGGCATGCTGGCCGCGGTCACCTCCCTGCCGGTGATCGGCGTGCCGGTCGCCCTCGCCCGACTCGACGGGCTCGATTCGCTCCTGTCCATCGTGCAAATGCCCCGCGGCGTGCCGGTGGCCACCGTGGCGATCAATGGGGGGGCGAACGCGGGCCTCCTCGCCGCGCGGATCCTCGGCGCGACCGACAGCCAACTCGGCGAACGTCTGGACGCCTACCGGGAAGAAATTGCGGCCGACGCCACGGAACAGGACCGTACCCTGCCGAGGAAATAGGGGGAAATATTAGACCGTCGCCCCCGCGCGGGGGCGCAGCGCACCCCCGACTACCAATAGTCTGAGGTAACACCAAGGAGGCCCTCGTGGGTATTGCCAAACGAATCTCGTCCATCTTCCAGGCCAAGTCCAACGCCGCGCTCGATCGCATCGAGGACCCGCGCCAGACCCTGGACCTGTCCTACGAACAGCAGCTCGAGAATCTGACCAAGGTCAAGCGCGCGGTGGCCGACGTCGCCACCGCGCGCAAGCGCGTCGAGATTCAGGCCGAGCAGCTGAAGGGCCAGGGCGACAAACTGGCCGAACAGGCGAAGCAGGCGCTGGCCCAGGGTAACGAGCCCCTCGCGCGAGAGGCGCTGACGCGCCGCGAGGCCATCGCCGCGCAATTAAAGGACCTGGACACCCAGCACGCCACCATCGTGGACCAAGAGGACAAGCTCACCGCGACCGCGCAAAAACTCCAGACCGAGGTGGAGGCCTTTCGCACGAAGAAGGAGACCATCAAGGCCACCTACACCGCGGCCGAGGCCTCGGCCCACGTCTCCGAAGCGGTCAGCGGCATCTCGACTTCGATGAACGACGCGGGCGCCGCCATGCAGCGCGCCCAGGACAAAGTCGCCCAGATGCAAGCCCGCAGTGGCGCCCTCGACGAATTGCTGGCCTCGGGTGCGTTGACGGACCTGACGGCCAGTCCCAACGACGACATCCAAGCGCAATTGGACGCCGCGGGCGGCTCGAACGTCGACGCCCAACTCGCCGCCCTCAAGGCCCAGATGTCGGGACCCGACGCGCCCGCCAGCCTGGCGGACGGCACGGGCGAGACGACGACCGCCACCGAGGAGGCGTGACATGACCAAATCCAAGATCGAGACCGACCACGGCCTCAACGTTCGAATGTTCGTCACCGGGCTCGCCCTGGTGGTGCTGTACCTGGTGATCACCACCCTCTTGATCTACCTCGGACTGGGTTACGGCTTCGTCATCGTCATCGTGGCGGCCCTGATCTTCTCGCAGTACTACTTCTCGGACAAGATCGCCATGTTCTCGATGCACGCGCACGAGGTCACGGCCGCCCAGGAACCCAAGCTCCACGAGATCGTGGACCGTCTCTGTCTCCTCGCGAACATGCCCAAACCTCGCGTCGGGGTCGCCGAGATGGACATCCCCAACGCCTTCGCCACCGGCCGAAGCCCGAGTCACGCCGTGATCTGCGCCACGCGCGGCATCATGAACCGACTGAGCGACGAGGAACTCGAAGCCGTACTGGCCCACGAACTCAGCCACGTCGCGCACCGCGACGTGGCGATCATGACGATCGCCTCGGGCGTGGGAATGCTGGCCGGCATGGTGTCGCGAATGGCGATGTGGGGAGCGATGCTCGGCGGCGGCGGGGGCGGACGCGGTGGGAATAATAACGACAACGCGGCCATCGTTGAAATGGTGACGTGGCTCGTATCGATCGTCATCTACATCATCGCCTACCTCTTGACGATGGCCCTGTCGCGATACCGCGAACTCTCCGCGGACCGATCGGGGGCCATTCTGATCGGTAAGCCCAGCGTGCTCGCGAGCGCCCTGGTGCACATCACCGGCGATATGGGACGCATCCCGCGCACCGACCTGCGCAAGGCCGAGAACATGAACGCCTTCTTCTTCGTGCCGGCGCTGGCCGGCGGCACGGCGGCCTCGTTGTTCTCCACGCACCCCTCGCTCGAGACGCGACTGGCCGCGCTCAACAAGCTCGAGCGCGAGCTCAACGGCTAGTGGGCCTGCGCGACGCGCTGTTCGGGCGCACCAAGCAAGTGGCACCGCAGTTGGACAATCTGTTCGCCCTCCCCACGGCGGCCCTGACCCTACAGAGCGAATTGGATCTCGTCTCCTCGGGTCAGGCGGGCCTGCTGTTCAAGGCGGGTAGCGGCGAGTCGTCCCTCCTCGGCGACGCCGACATCCTCGAATTACTGAACTTCGAAGCCGAGAAGGACTCGGTGACGATGACCACCGACGACTTGGGATTCAAGTGGCTGGTCATCAAGGACCCGACGATCGACGGTCTCGTCACCAAGATCCACGCGGCCAACACCTCGCTCGTCGAACACGAGCTCGGTCCGCGACTCTTGTGCGCCGTGTTCGGCTTCGTGCCGCGCACCGCGCCCGGCGAAGGCAGCGTGCGCATGGTCTACCTGCTCAAGCAGGGAACCTTCTACCCCTTCGCGCCCACCGGGCCCGATCAGCGCAACAACGAGCTCGAACTGCGCGTCAAGTCCTTCCTCGGCACCGACCTCGCCATCGAACCCGACCTGTCGCGGTGGATGGCCCTGTGGAACCTGCCGGTCGCCTGATTCAACCTCGCGCGGCGCGGCGCGCCAGCTGCTGGGCGCGGAACCAGACGTTGACGCCGCCCTCACTGACGGGCGCTCCCATGGCCGCCGTGAAGAGGGCTTGCACGGGTCGCGCCCCCGCGGCGCTCGGGTCCAGCACCACCGTCGCGACGTCGTTGAGGTAGAGGAATTCGCGCATGCGCACCACCAGGGCCGGAGTGAAGGCCGGGAGGCGCGTGGACGCCCCCGAGTAGTGCGCGATGAACTGGAGCACCGCGAGGGGCCGCGTGGCGGCGGGCTGACCCGTCACGTGACCCCGTGGCGTCGGGATGATGGCCTCGCCGCCGATCATCTTCCAGCGAAAGTCGCTACGGATCTGCCAGTACATCGAGGTGCTGTACGGCGACGCGCTGAGGGGAAAGGGCAGGACGACGCTACCCTCGGGGATCTGGCGCCCCTCGCCGGTGGTGAAGAACGGTGGCACCCGCGGCAGCGCGGCGACGCCGATGTGCAGTTGCGGGGTGTAGACGACCACCGAGGCGAGGGCCAACGCGCCCAGGGTCACGTTGGTGCGCCGGCGTCGATCGCGACGCCCGGGGGCGGGTACCTCGCGCGCCCACTCAATCCAACGCGCCACCCCCAACGCGACGAGCACCGTGACGAAGAAGGAGGCGAAGACCGCGAACCGATTAGGCAGGTCCGACTGGAGGAGGGGAAACCGGGCGAGCAGGGCCCAGGGCATCGGCACGTGGATGGTGTGGTTCGCCACCATGAGCCAACGACCCATGGACAGGACCTCGGTCGCGGCGAGCACGGCCGCGACGTAGGGCACCCAGCGCTGTCGGCGCATCGTCCACACGATCAACGCCAGGGCCACCACCAGCGGCGCCCCGAGGTAACTGCCGTTCTCGGCCAGGTCGGTCCCCATGAACGCGTTCCCTAATCGCGTGAGGAACGCGGGATGGATGGCCTGCAGTCGATTCGGGACGACGGTACCCAGCACGTCGAGTTTGAGGGGGCTGTGCGTCGTGCCGTGCGTCGCACCGTGGATCGCCTGGGGACCGAAGAGTTGGAAGTACACCGGGTACGCGAGCACGACCACCGTCACGGCCAGCGCGTACGCCGCCGCGCGCGCGACGTAGCGCCAGCGCGCCGCGTCGAGGTCCCGGCGCCGCGCGAGCGCCAAGATGACGAGGGCGAAGAACGCCACGATGACCACGTCCGCGGCCACCTCCTGGGACACGAAGAACTGCGCGATGACCAGCGCACCCAGGATCAACCCCCACTTTCGCGCGTTGTCGCCCTGGGTGACGCAGATCCGAAAGAGCGCGTAGAAGATCAGCGGCGGTAACGGGACGAAGATCAAGAACAGGTGACCGTACCCCTGGGCCAGCATGTAGGGCGAGAATCCGTACATCGCCCCGCCCAGGAGCGCGCCGAGGTTCGAACCGCTGAGCCGACGCAACACGTAGTAACCCGCCAGGCCCGACACCGGGTACGACGCCCACATCAAGAGGTTGTAACTGGCGATCGGGCCGAGCAGCCAGGTGACGGGCGCCGCGAGGACCGCCAACGCGGGCATGACCGTGTTGGTCGCCAGGTTCGCCCCCGTCGGGTAGTCCATCCAGTTCGTGAACAGGGGATTATGGCCGTGCACGATGGCCCAGGGGGTCCACTTGAGGAACCACACCTCCTGCATCACGTCGCCGCAGGGGCACTGGACCACGGAGTGCACGGCGCCGGGCACCTGGGGCCAGTAGATGACCAGCGACACCAACACGTAGGCGGCGAGGACGAACCAGATGAAGCGACGAGTGGGCACGGCCTCGACACGCGCCAGGAGACCACCCGCCCGCGATGGCGACGTCACGACCAGGTCCTCGCGGTCTCGGTCCTCGCGCGTCTGCACTGTCAACTCCCCCACCCCACCGTCACCCGCGTCCGCTGCGTTCGGCGGTGGGGAACCCGGGTAACTGTAGCAATGGTGGAACCGGCCAGCCCGCTCCACGCCGCGCGGGCCCGGTGAAGGGACCGGGCCGAGAATTGCCACCGTGTAACCTAACTAGGGCGTGTCGGCGACGTCGACGCGGCGAGTACCCGGCGCACGGGTCCGTCGTCTCGACGCGGCGAGCACCACCGAGCACCCCACCGCAGCCGCGGTGGCGCACCGCATCACCCGCCAGCACGCCGACCCGCTGGCGGGAACCACACTGGAGGCACCGCATGTCCGTAGACGAGTCAACCGCAGGGGTGAACACTTCCTTCGGCTTGCCCATTTCGGGCCGTGGGCCGGCCTCGATTATCCGGCGCATCACCGCGAAGTTCGTCTGGCCCTTCTTGCGCCACCAGGTAGACCTCAACCACGTGCTCATCGCCGAAATTCGCGAACTCCAAGCCCGCCAGGGCGTCCTCACCGCGCTGGTGGACCAGCACCTGTCCCCCACCGGACACACGACCGTGGCGATCCGCGAGGTCCGTGGTCAACTCGACTTCGTCGAAGACGGTCTGCACAACGTCGAGAACGCCCTGCACATCCTCGAGGGCCAGTACACGTCGGTCGTCCTCCAACGCGAGAGCCACCTGGCCGACGTCCAGGCCCACCTGACGAAGCGCACCCAACAGCTCGAGAACCAAATCGACCTCGGCCAGCGACAACTGCTCGCACGGTTCTACGACGGTTTCGGGGCTCTCCAGCGCGACGTCACCGAGGTGGTGCGCCAATTCACGGACCTCACCGCACTCGTCAGCGAGTACGAATCACGCGCCGGGGCGCAACTCGACGACGAGCGACGCCACATCGCCGTGGCCCTGGCGCGCATGGCCGAAGTCGATCATTTCTTGACCGAGGTGAAGCGCTCGTACCCCGAACTGGCCAAACCCGAGCGACTCGTCACCCTCGCCACCGGCTTCGACGCGGTCTCGCGAGCGCACGCCCTGCGGTTTCGGGGTTCCTTCGACGAGGTGAAGGAGCGCGTCAGTGTCTACGTCCCCGAGCTCAAGTCCGTCGCCGAACTCGGGCCCGTCTTGGACGTGGGCTGCGGCGGGGGCGAACTCCTCAGCGTGCTCAAGGAGAACGACATCGACGCCTACGGCATCGAGATTCTCGAATCCGCGGTCGACGAGTGCGTCGCGGCGGGCCTGGACGCGCGCGTGGACGACGCCCTCCACCACCTCGCCGCGGTAGCGCCGGCCTCACTCGGGGCCGTCACGGCCATCCACGTGGTCGAGCACCTGGGCATCGACACCCTGATCGAGATGATCGACCTCGCCCTTCGGGCCCTCAAGCCGGGCGGCATGATCGTCTTCGAGACGCCCAACCCGGCCAACGTCATGGTCGGCGCCGACAGTTTCTACATCGACCCCACGCACGACCACCCGATTCCCAGCGCCCTGTTGGAGTTCTTGGTCTCCATCCGGGGCTTCACCGACGCGCACGTCGTGCCCCTCAAGCGCGCGCCGAACCTGTTCACCAACGTCATGCCGAGTGAAGGGGTGTGGGCCAACGACGTGTCGCGCGTCGCCCAGCACGTGTCCAACGTGTTCTTGGGTGCCGAGGACTACGCCGTGGTCGCGCGACGAGCGAGCTAACGATGCGCGTCGCCGTCTGGACGCCGATGCCGCCCGAACCCTCGGGCATCGCTGACTACAACTTCCAGCTGTTGGCGGTCATGGCCCGCGACCCCGACGTGCGTCTGACGGCCATCGTGCGCGACGAAGCGCTCGAGGACGCGCGCGCGCCCCACGGCGTGGACCTGTGTGGCGCGAGCGCCTATCGTCACCGCGACTACGACGTCGACCTCTACCACCTGGGCAACAACCCCACCTTCCACAGCTACATGTTCCAGCCCCTCCTGCATCGACCCGGCGTGGTCGTACTGCACGACCCCGCCATCGCGGACTTCGTCGAAGTGCTCCTCGGCGGACGCTGGCGGCGCATCTTCGAACTCGAGGTGGCCTACAACCTCGGGCTCTCGGAGTTTGACGAGCGCGTGCCCGCCGCAATCGCCGCGTGGGACCGCACGCACCTGCTGATGTCGCGTCGCGTCATCGAGTCGAGTACCACCACCCTGGTGCACAGCTCGTGGGCCGCCGCGCACCTACGCGAGCGCTTCGACGCGTCGCGCGTCTACGAGGTGCCCTTCGCCGTCGCCCTCGACCCCCGTCGCCCACCGCGCGCTGGCGGGAATCGCGTGACGTTCGGCGTCTTCGGGAACATCAGTTTTCACAAACGCGTCCCCGAAGTCGTCGCGGCCTTCCTCGCGGCCCGCGACCAGGGGCTCGACGCGGCCCTCATCGTGGCGGGACGCCGTGACAGTGCCGAGGCCGAGGCGCAGATTCGTCGCCTCATCGCCGAGGCGCGCGACGGCGAGGCGATCGTCGTCGCGGTCGACGTCGACCGGGACGAGTTTCGAGCGCTCCAGGGGGCCTGCGACGTGATCGTGGGACTGCGCTGGCCCACGGCGGGGGAGACGAGCGCGTCACTGATGGAATGTTTCGCCCTCGGCAAGTGCGCCATCGTCTCCGACATCCCCCAAATGGGTGAGTTCGACGACGAGTACTGTCGCAAGGTCAGCATCGACCCCGACGCCGAGTTCGCGGAGTTGGTGACGGCGCTGGTCGAGATGGGGAGCGACGCGAATGCGGCGCGCACCGCCGGCGAGCGCGCCCTGGCCTACGTCAGCCAACACTGTCGCCTCGACGACGTCGCCGCCGCCTACCTGCAGCACCTGCGCGACGCGCGCGAGCGTCCCCTCGTCCTCGAGGTCAATGACGAACCTCGCCCCCTGGGCGTGAACGCCATCGCGTCGTGGGCCGGCGCCACCGGTCTCGCCGAGGCGGGTCGGCGCGCCGCGGTCGCGCTCTTGAACGAGGGCGTCGCGATGGCCATCGAAGACGTGAACCTGTGGGCCAAGGTGGACCCGAGTCGCGTCCCCGACCAGATTGCCGCCCTACCCCACGGTCACCCCTACCCCATCGGCCTCTCGTTCCTCAACATCAACGAGTTCCACGTCGTCGAAGGGTGGCAGCTGCGCGGTCACGGGACGCCCTACCTCATCGCTATGTGGTACTGGGAACTCCCGGCGCTGCCCGAAGAGATGGTGAGCGAGATCGATCGCGTCGACGAGATCTGGGTGGCCAGCGAATTCGTACGCGACGTGTTCTTGCGCTACACCACCAAGCCGGTCCTGGTCATGCCCTGCGTCGTGGAACCCGCGGCCGACGCCACGATCACGCGGACGGACCTCGGACTGCCCGAGGACGCCGTGATCTTCCTGGTCACGTTCGACGCGAATTCGACCATCGCCCGCAAGAATCCCTACGCGGCGATCAAGGCCTTCGAGGAGGCCTTCGGCCTGGGACGTCGCGACGTGGTGCTGGTGATCAAGGTGATCAACCTGGCGAGTTACCCCGTCGTGCAACGCGACCTGCGCGAACACATGGCGCGACTGGGCGGCATCCTCCTCGAGTCCAACATGGCCCCCGGGGAGATCGCGGCCCTGATCCAGCACTGCGACGTCTACGTGTCGCTGCACCGATCCGAGGGCTTCGGACTCGGGCTGGCCGAGGCGATGTACTTCGCCCACCCCGTGATCGCCACCGGCAACTCGGGCAACATGGATTTCATGAACGCCACCAACTCCTTGCTGGTCGGGTATCACTCCATGGTCGTGCACCACAACGAACTCAGCGACAATCCCAACGCGATGCTGCTCTACCAGCCGGGTAACCTCTGGGTCGACCCCGACGTGCACCAGGCGGCCCGGCTCATGCGATTCCTCGTGGAGAACCCCGCCGAGCGCACGCGCATCGGCGAACGCGCCGCGCACGACATCCGCTCCGGTTATAGTCTCGCCGCCGCCGGCGCCGCGATGCACGAACGCCTGCGCGAGGTGGCGCGGCACCTGGAGCGCACGGCCCGGGTCTCCGCCGATGCGTCGGGCGAGGACGCTCAGGGGTGGGTCATGTCCTCGGGGACGATGGCGGCGTCGAACTCCTCGCCCGTCAGGTAGCCCAGGGCCAGCACCGACTCACGTAGCGTGAGGCGCTCCTTGTGCGCCTTCTTGGCCACCCGGGCCGCCTTGTCGTAGCCGATCAGGGGGTTGAGCGCGGTCACCAGCATCAAGGAATTACTCAGGTGGTGGTTGATCTGCTCGACGTCGGGTTCGAGGCCCTCGACGCAAAACTCGCGGAAGCGCTCGCAGGCGTCGCTCAACAGATCGATCGAGTTACAGAAGTTGTGGATGATGACCGGCTTGCACACGTTCAACTCGAGGTTGCCGCGCGAGCCGGCGATGGCGACGGCGGTGTCGTTGCCGAAGACCTGGATGCTCACCATGATCATCGCCTCGGACTGGGTGGGGTTGACCTTGCCCGGCATGATCGAACTACCCGGCTCGTTCTCGGGCAATTGCAACTCCCCCAGCCCCGACCGGGGGCCCGAGCCCAACCACCGG
>JAKCEC010000017.1 GCA_021841725.1 Actinomycetes bacterium
GGTCTCCACGGTCACTGCGGTCTCCACGGTCACTGCGGTCGCGTGGTGCGTCGTCGGTCACCGCGTCGGCGTACTCGCCGGCGAGAGACAACGACACCTTGCCCTGGGGGTCGATGTCGTCGACCTTGACCTCAATCGCCTGTCCGAGTTCGACGACATCCTCCACCAGTCCGATGCGCTTGCCGCCGTTAAGTGGCGACATCTTCGAAATGTGCAGAAGACCATCACGCCCCGGCAGGATGCTGACGAACGCACCGAACTTCGCGATGTTGACGATGCGGCCCTGGTACACCGCGCCGACCTCGGCCGTCGGCGGGTCGAGAATGAGCGAGATACGTCGTTTCGCCTCCTCCACGGCCCGTCCATCCTTCGCCCCGATGGTCACCGTACCGACCACGCCGTCGTCGTCCACCGTGATGTCGGCGCCCGTCTCCTGCTGCAGGGTGTTGATGACCTTGCCCTTGGGCCCAATGACTTCACCGATCTTGTCAATCGGGATCTCGAGCGACACGATCTTCGGGGCAACCGCCGCCACCTCGGGACGAGGCTCAGCGATCGTCGAGGTGATCACTTCAAGAATGGCGAGGCGTGCCTCTTTGGCCTGGTGCAGCGCCTTGGCGAGGACTTCGGCGGGCAGACCGTCAATCTTGGTGTCCAGTTGCAACGCGGTTACGGCGTCCGCCGTGCCGGCCACCTTGAAGTCCATGTCGCCGAAGGCGTCTTCGGCACCGAGGATGTCGGTCAACGTCGAGTACACGCCGTCTTCGTAGACGAGTCCCATGGCGATGCCGGCCACCGGCGCCTTGATGGGAACTCCCGCCGCCATCAACGACAACGTCGAACCGCAGACCGAGGCCATCGACGTCGAACCATTGGACTGTAGAACGTCCGAGACGACGCGCAAGGTGTAGGAGAATTCCTGCTCGCTCGGCAGAACTGGCACCAGTGCCCGCTCCGCGAGCATGCCGTGTCCGACCTCGCGGCGCTTGGGGGCGCCGACGCGTCCGGTCTCGCCCACCGAGTACGGGGGGAAGTTGTAGTGGTGCATGTAGCGACGGAACTCGTCGGGAGTGATCGAGTCGATCTGCTGCTTCATACGCGGCATACCCAGCGTGGTCACGTTGACGACCTGCGTCTCGCCGCGCTGGAACATCGCCGAACCGTGGGTCATCGGGAACAGGTCGACTTCCGCCGACAACGGTCGAATCTCGGTCGAAGTGCGCCCGTCGATACGAATGCCCTCGGCCGTGATGCGCTTGCGCACGATCTTCTTGGTGATGGACTTGACGGCCGCCTTGACCTCGCTGAGGCGGTCGGCGAACTCCGGCAACTGTTCGATGATGGACTTGGTCGCGGCGTCGAGCGCCTCGTTGCGGGCCGTCTTGGTCGTGATCTTGTTGGCCTCCGCCAACGCGGCGGCGCCCACTTCCTGCACGCGGGCGAGGACGTCGTCCTGGCAGTCGGTGAAGACCTGGTAGTCGATGGTCTTAATGGCGCCGTGTTGGGCGACGTAGTCGCGCACCAACTGTCGTTGGAGGTTGATCGATTCGCGGATCCACAACTTCGAGGCCTCCAGGCCCGCCGCGAGGACTTCCTCGGACACCTTGGGGGCACCGTCGGCGTACATCTCGAAGGAACCCTCGGTGCCGCCGGCCTCGACCATCATGATGGCGATGTCGGACTCGACCGAGTCTTCCAGGGCGCGACCCGCCACGACGAGTTCGAACGTGGCGGCGTCACCCTCGGCGAACGTGGGGTGCGGCGCCCATTCCCCTTCGGTGGTGTAGGCCATACGAACCGCCCCAATGGGTCCCTCGAAGGGGATGCCCGAGATCATCAACGCGGCCGACGCGGCGTTGATGGCCAGGATGTCGTGCGGATTCTCCTGATCGGCCGAGAAGACGGTTCCGACGACCTGCACTTCGTTACGAAAGCCCTTGGGGAACGACGGACGCAGTGGTCGGTCGATGAGTCGACAGATGAGTACCGCCTGGTCCGAGATCTTGCCCTCACGACGGAAGAAGGAACCGGGGATCTTGCCGGCCGCGTAGGCCCGCTCCTCGATGTCCACCGTGAGGGGGAAGAAGTCGATGCCCTCGCGCACGTGGCGCGCGGCGGCGACGGTGGCGAGCAGGACGGTGTCGCCGATTCGCGCGAGGACCGCGCCGTCGGCGAGTTGGGCGAGGCGACCAGCTTCGAAACTCAAAGTCTTGTCGGTGCCCGTAATGGGACTACTTACGCGAATGGCGTCAGTCATGGGTATGCTCCTTATGCGGTTAACAACACTCCGCCCGGATCCCAGTGAGCAACCGCCGCGCACCGCGACTGTTCTCCACTGGCCTCCGAGGGCTCGGATGTGTTGGACACGTCGACGGCGTCGACGTGGACCGGTTAGCGACGAATGCCGAGACGACCGATCAACTCGCGATAACGTTCCACGTTGCCGCGCTGCACGTAATCGAGCAGACGACGACGTTGGCCGATGAGCTTCATGAGTCCGCGGCGGGTGTGGTGATCACCCTTGTGAACCTTGAGGTGCTCGGTGAGGTGCGAGATCCGGTCCGTCAGGATCGCGATCTGGACTTCGGGCGAGCCCGTGTCCGTAGCGTGAGCCTGATATTCCTTGATGATCTGCTGCTTCTCAGCCATAACGTTTTGTGCCTTATGAGTCGGGGGTCCCGTTGCGAGTCGCCAACGTGACGACCCACACGATCAGCGTCGCTGACCGAACTTCTATCCTAGCAGGAGCGAGGCCCCCGGCGTAAACGTTCTGAATACTTCCCGGCTCTGGGCCACGTCACTGGTCATCTGCGCCACCAGTTCCTCGACGCTCGTGAAGCGCGCCTCCCCCCGTAACCGCTGCAGGAAGGCCACGTCCACGACGACGTTGTAGAGGTCACCCGCGTAATCGGGCAGGTGCACCTCCACCAGGACCTGGCCGTCGGCGTAGAACTGGGGGCGCGTGCCCACCGACACCGCTCCGCAACGCCACGGCTGGTCCGCCCAGCGCACCGCCGCGGCGTAGATGCCGAGACCGGGGAGTTGTTGTCGCGGCGCGGGGTCCAAGTTCGCGGTGGGAAACCCGATCTCTCGCCCGCGGGCGTCGCCGTGCACGACGGGTGCGCGCAGCACGAAGGGGCGCCCCAGAATCTCGTTCGCAGCGCCCAGCTCGCCGCGGGCGAGGCTCTGACGCACCGCCGTGGAGCTAAAGCGCTGCGGCGCGCCGTAGGTCGGCGACGAGTGCACCCGGAAACCGTGACGCGCCCCCTCGCGCACCAAGAGTGCGACGTCACCTTCGCGTTCGCGACCGAAGTGCACGTCGTCACCGACGACGAGGTCACTCGTGCCCAGGTAGCCGACCAACACCCGCTCCACGAAGGACGTGGCGCTCTCGCGCGCCGCGAGTTCATCGAAGGGGAGAACCCCGACTTGTTGCACACCGAGGCGTTCGAGTCCCTCGAGGCGCTGTTCGAGGGTGCCAATCAGTCGCGGCGCGTTGTCGGGCGAGAGAACGAGCGCGGGGTGGGGGTCGAAGGTGACCACGCTCGCGACGTGGCCCTCGCGCGCGGCGAGCTCGACCACCTGGCCGATCAGGGCCTGGTGTCCGCGATGTAGCCCGTCGAAGACGCCGAAGGCCACGACGCTGGGTCGCAACATCTGCGCGTCGAAGTTACTTCGTCTCACTGATTATTTCCCCGCGGCGCCATCACGATCTCAGGCTTCCAGAGCTCGCCGCGTCGGCGCAACACCCCCACGAGACGACCCTGGTCGTCGAGCGCGGCGATCTCCTCCTCCGCGAACTCACTGGCCAGCGCGATCCTTTGACCCGTACGCATCCGTTCGACGTCGGGCGCCCCCAGCACGCACGCCGCGAGGTCCTGCACCAGATCCTTCGCCGGCGCGAGCGCCAGGGTCACGTCACCCAGACCCGCCAACTCCTCGAGGGTGTGAGCGTCGTCGACGAGATAGTGGCCGCTGGCCACGCGTCGCAGCGCCGTCAAGTGTCCCACGGTACCCATCTTCACCGCCAGATCGCTCAGCAGCACCCGCACGTAGGTGCCCACCGAACACGTGACGTCGAAATCCCAGTCACCCGACCGGGTTCCGGGCCACAGGGAGAAATCCTCCACCACGATGTCGCGAGATGGCCGTTCCACCTCGATGCCCTCACGCGCCAGCGCGTGCAGGCGCCGACCCCGCACCTTGAGCGCCGACACCATCGGCGGCACCTGTCGCTGCGGTCCGCGCAGCGTGGCGGCGAGGGTGTTCACGTGGTCGCCACTGAGTTCGGGGATCGGCGCGGTCGCGACGGTCACCCCGTCGGCGTCGAGCGAATCGGTGGCCTCGCCCAGACGCACCGTGCCGACGTAGCGCTTGGTCTGGGACTGCGCGAAGCGCAGGAGTCGCGTCGAGGGGCCCACGGCGACCACCAACAGCCCCGTCGCCATGGGATCGAGGGTTCCGGCGTGACCGATGCGACGCTCGTGGAACAGCTGGCGCAGTCGCGCCACGACGTCGTGACTCGTGACGCCCGCGGGCTTGTCGACCAGCAGGAGACCGTTACTCGTCATCGTGGTGCTGGCGGCGCAGGACCCCCTCCACCGCGTTGCCGCTCGCAATGGCCGGATCGGCCATGAAGGACAGTTTCGGTGTTCGCTTGAGTCGCGTCTGGGCGTTCACCGATCCCTGGATCTGCGCCCGGCGCTCTTCGAGGGCTTCGGCCACTTGGGGATCGAGCGAATCGAGGAAGACCATCGCCTGACGCATGTCCGCGGTGGTCTCGACCCCGGTGACGGTCAAGAATCCGAGTCGTTCGTCGTGATCGCTGAGGCGAAGCAACTCCTCGGAGATCACCTCACGCAAGATCTGATTGACCCGCGCGGACCGGGGGTAGGCGTGGTGGCTCGAAGAAGGGGCCATGGGCTAGGCCGTGCGCGGAATCTCGCGCTCTTCGAACGTCTCGATGATGTCGCCTTCCTTGAGGTCCTGGTAGTCCGAGAGGCCGATGCCGCACTCGTAGCCGGCGGCCACCTCGCGAGCGTCGTCCTTGAATCGGCGCAGCGACGTGACCGAACCCTTCCAGATGATCGTGCCCTCGCGCAAGAACCGCACCTTCGAACCGCGGGTAATGACGCCCTCGCGCACCAGGCAACCCGCAATGGCGCCGATCTTGGGCACCCGGAAGACCTCGCGCACTTCCGCTTCGCCGGTGACGACCTCTTCGAAGACGGGCGAGAGGAGTCCGAGCATCGCCGATTCGATCTCCTCGATCAACTTGTAGATGATCTCGTAGGTGCGAATCTCGACACCCTCGGACTCGGCCAGTTCACGACTGCGGCGATCCGGGCGGACGTTGAAACCGATGATGGTCGCCGTGGAGGCCTTGGCGAGTTGCACGTCGTTCTCGGTGATCCCACCCACGCCGCGGTGCACGATGACGAGTTTCACGTCGTCACGCTCGAGTTTGCGTAGCGATTCGGTGCAGGCCTCCAATGAACCCTGCACGTCGGCCTTCAACACGATGTTCAACGTCGCGGTCTCGCCACGCTGAATCTGTTCGAAGAGATCCTCGAGGCGCGCACCCGACGCGGAGGCCACCGGCTGGTGACCCACCAGGCGTACGCGCTGGGCCCGGGCCTCCGCCAGCGAACGGGCATTTCCCAGGTCCTGGGCGACGCGCACCTCGTCTCCCGCGAACGGGGGCTCGGAGAAACCCAGAATCTGCACCGGAGTGGAGGGTCCCGCTGATTTGATCTGCTTGCCCTGGTCGTTGATCAAGGCCTTCACCTTGCCGTACGCCGCGCCCGCCACTACGGGGTCGCCGACGCGCAGGAGACCCTGCTGCACCATGATGGTGGCCACGGGTCCGCGGCCGACTTCGAGGTTGGCCTCGAGCACGGTGCCGGTGGCGCGACCCGTCGGTCGCGCCGTCAACTCCGCGAGTTCCGCGACGAGCAACACTTGCTCGAGCAGATCCTCGATGCCCAGTCCCTGTAGTGCGGATATCTCGACGGTGATGGTGTCGCCGCCCCACTTCTCGGGCACCAGTCCGTGCTCACTCAACTGCTGGAGCACGCGGTCGGGATTGGCGTCCTCCTTGTCGATCTTGTTGACCGCCACGATGATCGGCACTTCGGCCGCCTTGGCGTGGTTGATCGCCTCCACCGTCTGGGGCATGACCCCGTCGTCCGCGGCCACCACCAGGATGACGATGTCGGTGACCTTGGCCCCGCGAGCGCGCATGGCGGTGAAGGCCTCGTGGCCCGGCGTGTCGAGGAAGGCGATGGACTTGCCCTGCCACTGCACTTGGTACGCACCGATGTGCTGCGTGATGCCACCGGCCTCGCCGGCCACCACGTTGGTCTTGCGGATGCGGTCGAGCAGCTTGGTCTTGCCGTGGTCGACGTGACCCATCACCGTGACGACCGGGGGACGCGACGTCGCCTCAATCTCCTCGTCCATGTCGTCTTCGTCGAAGAATCTCGCGAGCAGGGCCGCCTCTTGCTGCTCGCCCGGGTCCACCAACTTGACCGACGCGCCCACTTCGGCGGCGTAGAGCTCGATCATGTCGTCGCTCAGACCCTGCACGGCCGTGACGATCTCACCCTGTAGGAACAGGAAGCGGATGATGTCCGCCGCCGAGCGATTCAGTTTGGGGCCCACGTCCTTCGCGGTCGAACCACGTTCGATGATGATGTCACCCTCGGGCACGGGCGCCGACGACGGCAACCACGTGGTCATCTGGGTCGGCTCCAGCTCTTCGACGTTGCGACGGCGCCGTCGTGTCGTCTTACGCTGCGACCCACGCGGGCCGCCACCGCCGCGCGGCGGGCCGCCGCGATTCGCACCGGCGGCACCGGCCGCCGGTGCACCGGGCCGAGCGCCGAATCCGGCACCCGCGGGCCGCGAGGGACCACCCGTACGAGCGGCCCCCCCCGTCTGGGGTCCGCGCGGACTCATTGGACGGGGACCGCCGGGACCCGTCGGGCGCGTGCTGGGACCACCGGCGCCACTGGGACGGCGCATGCCCGGGGGCGGCGGGATCGGACGTCCCGACGGACTGATCGGTCGTCCCGGGGGCGGCGGGATCGGACGTCCCGACGCACTCAGCGGCGGTCGCATCGGCGCCGCGGGCGCGTCGCCCGCCTCACCGCTCGTCGGTCGTTGCGTGGGGCGAATCGTCGTGGGACCCTCGCTCGGGGTCACGCGGGGCGCGGGGGGCTTGACGGGCGCCACGGGACGGCTGCGCACGACGCGGGGGGCTTCGGGCGCCGGGGCGGTGCTCGACGCCTCGGACGACGCGGGCGCGCCCTCGACCGCCGGGGCGGGTGCGGGCGTGGGCGTGGGCGAGGTGGTGGCGTCCATCCTCACCGTCGCGGCCGCCGGCGCCTCCGGCGACGTCGCACCACTCGGTCGGGTCGCCTTCGTCTTCGTCGGCTCCTCGGGTGCGACCTCTCGTCGCAAGCCCTGGGCGTCCGCCTTACGACGGATGCGGTCGGCCTGCGCGTCCTCTATCGAGGCGGAGGGGCTGGAGGCACCAATGCCCAACGTCTGGGCCAGTGCGAGCAACTCCTTGCTCGTTAGACCGAGCTCTTTCGAGAGCTCGTGTACCCGGATCTTCTTCTGCGCCAAAACATTCCCTTGATTCGTGTGTCCGCGCTCCGCGAACACAGTTCCCTATTCTTCCACAACTACAGCCGTTTTAGAACGCCCCGTGAGTTCCCCCAACGCGACCTCGTCCCGCGAGTCCAGGGCGCACCGCAACGAGCGCGCCGCGTGAGCCAGATTCACCCGTTGGACGCACTCGCCCTCGCGACACCACCACAGCCCGCGTCCCGGACCCCGACCGAGGTACCAGACCCCGGGGGACCGTCGACCCGCGCGACGCAGTTCCGCGTCGTCGCGACGGCGCCGGCAGACCGCGCAGGTCCGGACCGGGCTTATGCTTCGTCCTCCGTCACGTCGACCTCGAGGACGTCGAGTACGGCACCCTCGGCGTCCATCACCACGACTTCCTCGACGCGAACTTCGTGACCGGCGCCGTCGTCCACGACGTTGGCGATCTCCTCGATCACCGTGACCCCGTCGGTGAAGGCTTCGACCGCCGGCCCGGTCTCGTGGGCGTGCGGGTCGTGCACCTGCGCCACCGTCTCGTCCACCACCACGCCGTCCTCGGTCCAGATTTCCTCGACCACCTCGTCGTTACCCTCGTTCTCGGAACGGATATCGATGCGCCAGCCGGTCAGGCGCGCGGCCAGACGGGCGTTCTGACCCTCCTTGCCGATGGCCAGGGAGAGTTGCTGGTCGTGGACGATGACCGTGGCGATCCCCTCCTCTTCGTTCAATTGGACCTCGCGCACGCGCGCGGGCGCCAACGCCGCCTGGATGAACTGGATGGGATCGTCACTGTAGGGCACCACGTCGATGCGCTCCGAGCGCAATTCGTTGGTGATGTTGCGGACCCGTGACCCGCGGGCCCCCACGCAGGCACCGACCGGATCGACCATGGTGTCGTTGGAGGCGACGGCGATCTTGGAGCGGTGACCGGGTTCGCGCGCCAGCGCCTTGATTTCGACGATACCGTTGGCGATCTCGGGTACCTCGATCTCGAAGAGCTTGGCGACCAGGGCCGGGTGGGTGCGGCTGACGACGATTTGGGGCCCCTTATTCGTCTTGCGCACCTCCACGATGTACACCTTCACCCGCGCGCCGTGTTCGTAGCGCTCGAAGGCGATCTGCTCCGCTTGGGGCAACAGGGCTTCGACGCGACCGAGGTCCAGCAGCGTGTAGCGGTTGTCGTTCTGCTGTACGGTGCCCGAGACGATGTCACCCTCGCGATTGGCGAATTCCTCGTACATCTGTCGCCGCTGGATGTCGCGGATCAACTGCATCAGCACCTGCTTGGCGGTCTGGGCCGCGATGCGCCCGAAGTCGTCGGGGGTCGCGTCCCACTCGCGGGTCACGTTACCGTCGAGGTCCAGTTCCAGTCCCCACACCTTGATCTCGCCCGTCTCGGGGTTGATCTCGACCTCCGCGTCCTCCGCCGAGTCGGGCCGGCGCTTGTACGCGGCCAACAAGGCGTTGGCCAACGCGATGAGCAACTCCCCCTCGTCGATGTTCTGATCACGGGCAATCTGTCCCAGCGCTTCTAAAAATTCGAAATTCGCCATGTCTTAGCCTTTCTTGCTCGTCGTTGAGGGGGGTTTGGCCCGCGAGGGCGACGGCTTGGGTTCGCCGCCCCACTGGAACACGGTGCGGGCGCGCTCGAGCGAAGAGATGTCGACCACGACCTCACCGAGGGCGGAGTCGGCCAGGGTGAGGGTGGTGTCGGTGACTTTCACGAGGGGCCCCTCGAGGCGGCGGGTGGGCTCTCCCTCACGCAGTTGACGCAAGGTCACCACCTCGCCCAGCGCCGAGCGGAAGTGTTCGAGAGTGCGCAGACGCCGTTCCAACCCGGGGCTAGAGACGTCGAGGGTGAAGCGACCCGGGATGGGGTCGTTGAGGTCCAGCCACTCAGAGATCGCTCGGTTGGCGGCGGTCAAGGACTCGAGGTCGACTCCCCCAGCCCGGTTGACCGTCACGCTCAGGGTTCCCTTGGCGAGCTCGAGATCGTACAGTTCGAGACCGAGGCTGGATAGGAGCGAGCGCACTGGGGTCTCCAAATCCATGCCTCTCCTCTCTATGCCACCAGCGTTCGGACAATGAAAAAGCGCGGGCCCGAGGCCCGCGCTTAAACGAGTCCAAACGTCCTGAGCGGACTGTCGGCTTCAATTGTAGCAGTTGACCCCGGGGGTGACAACCGGCCCCGTCGATTACCGCCACCCCCGACGCACTCCCTCTGACGAGGGGCGACACTCAGTAGGACTTGGCAATTATGGCGATGAGGTGGGGCTCTCCCTCGTGTTGGGGGATGGAGCCGTCGGCACGTTGCAGGCATCGCACGGTCATCGCCTCGGCCTTGAGGCGCGCCTCGCCCGACTCCCCCACGACATCCCAGGTCAGACGCGCGAATCCACGCTGCGCGGCGACGATCGCGTCCTCCAGCGTCGACACGTCGTGCGTGCGGTCGTCGCGAAACGCCCGAGCCGCCTCGTACATGTCACCCTGGATCTCCCCGAGTAGCTGTGCCACCACGCGGGCGACCTCCTCGAGCGACACCACCGATTTCTCCCCGGTATCACGGCGTACCACCGTCACCAGGCCCTGGGCGAGGTCGCGGGGGCCCACCTCGACGCGCACCGGGACGCCCTTCACCTCCCAATCGGTCACCCGGCGTCCGAAACTGCCGCGGCGACCGTCGTCGAGTTGGAACCGCACCCCGGCCGTCTCGAGCGCCTGGCCGATCTCGCCGCAGGCGGCGAGGACCGCGGTGTCCTCGCGCACCGCCACGATCACCACGGGCCAGGGGGCGACCGCCGGCGGCAGCACGAGGCCGTTATCGTCACCGTGGGCCATGATCAGTCCGCCCACCAGACGGGTGGACGCCCCCCACGACGTGGTGAAACAGAGCTCGGACTGTCCCTCCTCGCTCTGGTAGACAATGTCGAAGGCCCGCGCGAAATTCTGCCCGAGCTCGTGCGACGTCGCCATCTGCAGGGCCTTGCCGTCACGCATCATCCCCTCGCACGTGAGGGTGTTGGTGGCGCCCGCGAAACGCTCACTCGGTGGCTTGATGCCCAGGAACGTGGGGACCGCGAGCACACGCTCTAAAAAGTCGTTGTACACCTGGTGGTGAATGGTGAGCGCGTAGGCGGAGGCGTCCTCGGCCGTGGCGTGTGCGGTGTGACCCTCCTGCCAGAGAAACTCTGAGGACCGCAGAAAGAGTCGCGGCCGCAACTCCCAGCGCACCACGTTGGCCCACTGATTCAACAGAAGGGGCAGGTCGCGGTAACTCTGAATCCACTTCGCCATGAACTCACCGATCACCGTCTCGGAGGTGGGGCGCACCACGACCGGCTCGGCGAGAAGTTCCCCGCCGGCGTGGGTCACGACGGCGAGTTCCGGGCTGAAGCCCTCGACGTGCTCGGCCTCCCTCGACAGGTAACTCTCGGGGATGAACAACGGGAAGTAGGCGTTTTGGGCCCCCGCGCGCTTAATACGCTCATCGATGGCGGACTGGATCCGCTCCCAGATGGCGTATCCGTATGGCCGGATCACCATCGTCCCGCGCACCGGACCGTTGTCGGCCATCTCGGCCTTGGCCACGACATCCTGGTACCACTTAGGGAAATCTTCGCTCTGGGGGGTCAAAACACTCGGGCCGGCCACAATTCTCCTCTTCGACGTGGCACGAGCCTAGTGACTCACGACGAACCCCAAAAGTCGCTATTCACTCCGACGACGAATGCGCTCGATCGTCCTCGCCGCGTTGTTCGCGTCCGCCCCCTTGGCGTCGAACAATTCGGCGCGGTCGGCCGCCGCGGCCGCTTCCGCCGACACGTCGCGCGCCGCCAGGCGGGCCTCGATGCCCTCCTTAGCGATCTTCTGCGCCTCTTCGACCAGGGCGTCGACCATCTCGTCCTCGGGGACCACCCGAACGATCTGGCCGCGGATAAAGAGATGTCCCCGGTGTTTGCCCGCCGCGATCCCGAGGTCGGCGTGGCGCGCCTCGCCGGGTCCGTTCACGACGCACCCCATCACGGCCACCTGAATCGGGATGTCGAGGGCCGACAAGGCATTCTGCGCCTCGTTGGCCACCTTGATCACGTCGACCTCGGCGCGTCCACAACTGGGGCAGGCGATCAGGTCGAGTCCGGTGCGCTCGCGCAGACCCAGGAGCTCGAGCAGCTGGCGACCCGCCTTGGCCTCTTCGACGGGGTCCGCCGTCAGCGAGTAACGCAGGGTATCGCCGATACCCTCCGCCAGGAGCGTCCCGATGCCCGCGGTCCCCTTCACCAGCCCCCCCGGCAGTGGACCGGCTTCGGTGACGCCCAGGTGCAACGGGTGATCGAAGGTCTCCGAGGCCAGGCGGTACGCCGCGATCATGGTGGCGACCGCCGACGCCTTCACGGAGATCTTGACGTCCTCGAAGCCCACCTCTTGGAAGTAGGCCAGCTCGAGGCGCGCGGATTCCACGAGCGCTTCGGGGGTCGCACCGCCGAAGCGCTCGTAGATGTCGGGGTGCAGACTGCCCGCGTTGACCCCGATGCGAATCGGTACGCCGCGATCCTTCGCCTCGGCCGCGACGAGCTTGATCTCCTCGGGCTTGCGCAGGTTGCCCGGGTTGAGGCGCAACCCGTGGACGCCCGCCTCGAGGGCGGCGAGGGCCATTTCGACGTGGAAGTGGATGTCGGCCACGATCGGCACCGGCGAGCGTGGCACGATCTGGGCGAGACCCTCCGCGGCGGCGCGCTCGTTGCAGGTGCAGCGCACGATGTCGGCGCCGGCGCCGGCCAGCGCGTAAATCTGGGCCAGCGTGCCCTCCACGTCCGCGGTCTTGGTCGTCGTCATGGACTGAATCGATATGGGCGCGTCGCCACCGACTTTTACCGATCCGACCGAGATCTGGCGCGTACGACGACGGGGCGTGAGGCTATTAGCAGTGACATCCACCCCCCCATTCTGCCGTGCCCGGCGGGGCGCACAATCAATTAGTGAAAAGGATTGGCGATGGGGTAGACAATGTCCAGGTAGAGGGTACTGGCGAAGAGCACCAGCAGGACCCCGACGAAGGCGAAAACCACCGGGGTCAGTTTGTTGATGTCCGCGTGGTAGGCCTGACCGCCCCGCCGGCGCAACCGCTCGTAGGTGGCGATGGCCACGTAGCCACCGTCGAGCGGCAACATCGGCAGCATGTTCATCAGTCCGACGAAGATATTCAAGGTGATCAAAATGGTGAAGAAGACCGGTACGTTGGACTGCGCCGCCTGATCCGCTAGTCGCACCACCTCCACGATCGAGACCGGCCGCGTCGTCTGCGACGCCGTCGATCGTGCGGCCGAGGGAGTGGTCACCTGGTGCAGCAACGTCGAGAACTCGCCCGGCGAGAACACGTGCACGAGCGCGTGGGCCGCTTGATTGATGGTCGAACCCACGGTGGTGACGGAGTCGGGCACTGCGCGCAGCCAGTTCGTGTACACCGTGGGATTGGTCAATTGGATACCCAAGAGGCCCACCGGTGCCGGGCCGCTCACCTCGGGTTGACCGTTGACGCGCACGCGGCGCCCATCGACGGGGGTCGCGTGCAGTGTGACGTCGCGACCGTCTCGCCGCACCACCAGGGTGATGGTCCGATTCGCGTGGGAGTGGATCAGGGTCGTGAGTACGTTCATCCCGTCGATTCGGTGACCGTCGATGGCGACGATCTCGTCGCCGAGGTGCACGCCCGCGCGTTGCGCGGCGTTGAGCGCCTGGCCCTGCCAGCGGGTGAATCCGTCGACACTCACGCGCTGGGGGTCCGCGTGACCCACGAAGACGAGCGCCGCGTAAGCGATCAGTAGGGCCATCACGACGTGCATGAGGGACCCCGCCGAGGCGAACAGGACCTTGCGCGGATAACTCGCCGACCGGTACGTCCGTCTCTCCTGGTCGAGGTCGATGTCCTCGTACCACGTCATCCCCGGTACCTTGACGTAGCCCCCCAGCAAGAGCGCCCGGATCCCGTAGCGGGTCTCGCCGCGCGTCGTGGACCACAGGACCGGCCCGAACCCGACGAAGAAGTCGGTCACCTTCATCCCGGCGCGCTTGGCGGTGATGAAGTGACCGAACTCGTGACCCATCACCATGGCGATGACCAAGAAGAGCACCAGGGGCAGGGCCCATCCGCCGACCCACGCCAGGAGTCCCACCAGTGCGAGCGTCCCCCCCAAGAGCGAGAGGACCGAGAACAGTGACGACCGACGGCTTTCGTTCACGAGGGCAGGTTAGCGTGCGTGATTCGCCGAGCCCGCGCGTCATTGTCGATGACGGCGTCGAGGCTGGACAACGGATCATCCACGTAATCGTCCATCGTGCGAGCGACGAGCGCCACGATGTCGCGCCAGGCAGTGGGGCGAGGGACCA
>JAKCEC010000199.1 GCA_021841725.1 Actinomycetes bacterium
TCTCGGGTCGTCCCCTGTGAGGCGCGGGAGGATCGCTCGGGGAACGCCGAGGTGAGTGAGGTGACGACGTCGCGGGGTCGACCCCTCCTGCTGCGCTACTACGAAGGGCGTCGCGACGTCCTGACGAGCAACGCGCGCGACGCGGAACCCACGCGTCTCTTCGAGCAGCTCGCCCTCGCGGCGCTGCCGGAGTTCTGCGCGTGGCTCGCGGTGCTCGACCCCTCGACGGGCACGTCGTACTCACGCTGTGTCTCGTCGCACGAGCACTCCGTTCACGAATGCACGCACGAGTGGGCGGGGGGACTGGACGTCGAGGCGATTCTCGAGGCCGTCCTGCGCGGAGGTGGGAGCGACGCGGGGCCCCCGGGTGAGACCGACCCGGCCGTGGCCGTCGCGCCCCTCGTCGTGGAGGACCGAACCGTGGGGGCGGTGTTCTTCGCGCGCGACCCGCACGCAACGCCCTGGCGCGACGAGGACCGCGGAGCGATGCACGACGCGGCGACGGCCCTCGGGGTCGATCTCGAACGGCTTCGCTTGCGCGAACAGTCGCGCCGCGCAGTCCGCGCCAGCCAACGGGTGGCGAGCCAGTTGCACCAGTTGATCAGTGCGTCGCTGGCCGTCGGGACGCTCACCGACGAGGCGGCGATCGCCCAGAGTCTCGCGCGCAGCGCGCGTAGTGTCTTCGCGGCCGAGCGCGCCGTCGTGACGATCGGTCCCGTCCACCGCCAACTGGTGGCTTTCGCCCAACGGGGCCGGGCACCACGACTGCTCGACGACGCGGCGGCGCGCGAACTCGGGGCCCCGGTGCTCGCGGCGCAGGCGAGCGAACCGTGGCTCGACGGGGAGTGGCTCTGCGCCCCCGTCCTCGACTCTCAGCGGCGTTCGCGCGGGACCCTCGCGGCGCAGCGCACGACCCCCGGGGTCTTCGCCGACGAGGACCGCGAACTGGCGACACTGCTCGGGCAACTCGGCGCCAGCGCGCTCGAAGCCCTCGAGTTGAGTCGCACGATCCACGACAACGAGACCCGCCTGCGCATCCTGGTCGACGCCGCCCCGATCAGCATCGTGGAATCGGACGCGGCCGGTGGGGTGCGGTGGTGGAACCGATCGGCCAGCCGACTACTGCGCTGGCCCGACTTCGCGACCGAGACGACGCCGTCGGTGGCCTGGCCGGCGGACGTCCACGAGGCCGTGTCAACCCTGTGGCGCGACCTCCTCTCGGGTGGCCTGCGCGACACGCACGAGTTCAGCGCGGTACTCGGCGCCCGCGAACGACGCGTGCTCGCCTCGTGCGCCGTGCTCCCCGGGGGCGACGGTGCACCGCACCTCTTGACCCTTCTCGACGACATCACGGACCAACGCGAGCTGCGCGAGGAGGTGCGTCACGCGCACCGGATGGAGTTGCGCGGTCAGGTCGCCAGTAGCGTCGCGCACGACTTCAACAACCTCATCACGTTGATCCTCGGCTACAGCGAACTCCTCGCGCGCCACGTGGCCGGTGACGAGACGTCGTCGGCGCTCGTGCGCGACATCGAAGCGACGTCGTCGCGCGCCGCCGCGCTCACGGCGCAACTCCAGAGCGTCGGTCGCACCTCGGCCCCCGCGCCGGTGCGCCTCGACGTCGGCGCCGCGCTGAGCGCCAACGCCGAGGTCCTCGAGCGCATCATGGGATCGACGATCACCGTCACGTGGGCGCTCGCCGACGCCACCGCGTCGGTGACCGTCGACGCCGACCTCTTCGAACAGATGATCCTCAATCTGTCGATCAACGCCCGCGACGCCATGCCCGACGGGGGCACCCTGCATTTCGCGACGACGACCCGTCGTCTCCCCGACGACGCCGACGGCGACCCCGCGCTCCCCGCGGGCGACTACGTGGTTCTCACCGTCGCCGACTCCGGTACGGGCATGGATGAGGCCACGCGGGCGCGCTGCTTCGAGCCGCTCTTCACGACGAAGGGGCCCCTGAAGGGCACGGGCCTCGGACTGGCCTCGGCGCGGCGACTCGTTGAGGGGAGCGGGGGGACCATCACCTGCGCGTCGCAACCCGGGCTGGGGACCACCTTCAGCATTTGGCTCCCTGCGCCGTCGCCGACTGACGCGTCCGTCGTCGAGGCGAACCCGCCGCCCGCCGGGCCCGTCGCGCGCGCGCGCCTCGACGCGACGGTGCTCCTCGTCGAGGACGACCCCGAGTTGCGCCGACTCGCCCTCCAGGTCCTGCGCCGCAACGGACTCGTGGTGCACGAAGCCTCCTCGGCCGAGGAGGCCCTCGCGTGGTGTCACGACCTGAGTGAACCCCTCGACCTCTTGGTGAGTGACGTCGTGCTGCCCGCGATGACCGGCACCGACCTCGCGGTCGCGTTGCAACGCGACCGACCCGACCTGGGCGTGCTCTTGATGTCGGGTACCGCGTCGGCGGGCGTTCTCGACGCACTCGCCCCGGATTCGGCGTCGTTCCTGGCCAAGCCCTTCACCCCGAGCGCGTTGGTGGACGAGGTGATCACCCTCCTCGCGCGACGCGCCCGCGCTTAGACGTTCGAGGGCTCGAAGCGGTACCCGAACCCGCGCACCG
>JAKCEC010000200.1 GCA_021841725.1 Actinomycetes bacterium
GACGCCCACCCCGACATCGTCGCCGCGGGATGGGTGACCTTCGAGGCCCTGAACGTGGGCGCCGTGAGCCACGAACTCCTCATTTTGCCGGCTCCTTCACGGGGAGTAGGCACGCGAGTCGTGCGCCGCGACGGAAAGATCGACGAGGGGGACAGTCTCGGGGAGGCGTCCACGTCCTGCGGCGCCGGTCCCGGCGAAGGGATCGCGCCCGGGACCACCAGTTGGCTGACCCTGCACCTCGCGCCGGGCAACTACGAATTACTGTGCGACGTACCCTGGCACTACGCCAACGGGATGTATACGTCGTTCCGCGTTGCGTGAACCGAACCTAGAGGGGATGTGGGAAAGATGACGGCACCCGGATACACCGATGACAAGGCCGCGGTACTCGCGCGCCTGAAGAAGATTGAGGGCCAAGTGCGGGGAGTCCACAAGATGGTCGAGGGCGATCGTTACTGCATCGACGTCCTCCAGCAGATAGCGGCCGTGACGCGGGCGCTGCAAGGGGTGGCGCTACATCTCCTCGACGAACACCTCACCCACTGTGTGGTGGAAGCCGTGCGAACGGGCGGCGCCGAAAAGGACCTCAAACTCCACGAGGCCTCCCAAGCCATCGCGCGACTGGTGAAATCATGACGCTCACGATGGGCACGGTCATCTTCCTCGTCGACATCGGTCGCTCCCTGCGCGAGGGGTTCTTCATGTTCTGGGAGACCCTCTGGGCGCTCGTGCTGGGCTTCACCCTGTCGGGGGTGGTCCAAGCATTCGTCTCTAAGGACCAAATGCGCGCCAAGCTCGGAAACCACCGTCCCGCCGCGGTGGCGCGCGCCTCGTGGTACGGAATGGTGTCCTCCAGTTGCTCCTACGCCGCGTCGGCCATGTCCAAGTCCCTCGTCGCCAAGGGGGCCGACTTCACCTCCGCGATGGTGTTCATGATCGCCTCGACCAATCTGGTCGTGGAGCTCGGCGTGGTGATGCTGGTGTTGCTGGGCTGGCAATTCGCGGCGGCTGAGTTCGTCGGTGGACCCATCATGATCGTCCTCTTGGCGCTGAGCGGCGGGCTCGTCTTTACCGTCCCGGTGGTGCAGCGCTCGCTCGAACGGATGCGATCGGGCGCGCACGCGCCCCACGATCACCAGGCCATGTCCGGCGTCACCGAGGAGCGCCAGGAGGAACTCGAGGCGCAGCCGTTCGCCACCAAGGTCCGCTCCCCCGGCGCGTGGTCCGACGCGTCGAGTTACGCACTGGCCGACGCCACCATGCTGCGACGCGAGCTCGTAATCGGGTACGTCGTCGCGGGTTTTCTGTCCGTGATCGTCCCCTCGCACGCCTGGAACGACCTGTTCCTGCACGGCCACGGCTTCTGGACCAGCGGCGAGAACGCCGTGGTCGGACCGCTCATCGCCGTGGTGAGTTGGGTGTGCTCGATCGGTAACGTTCCCCTGGCCGCCGCCTTGTGGTCCGGAGGCATCTCCTTCGGGGGCGTCATCGCCTTCGTCTTCGCCGACCTCATCGCGATGCCGCTCATCCTCATCTACCGAAAGCTCTACGGTCGCGAGCTCACCATTCGGTTGGTGGCACTGCTCTACGTCGTCATGTCCGTCGCGGGCCTGGTGACCCAGGAGATCTTTCGGGCCCTCGGAGCCATTCCCAGCCGTCGGGTGTTTCGCGTGTCGGCCGCCCATTTTGAGTGGAATTACACGACGTTTCTGAATATCCTCTTCATTCTCCTCGCCCTCGCCGTGTGGTGGATGGCGCGCCATCGTGATCGATTTGGCGGCGGTGTTGGTTACGCCATCGATCCCGTGTGCTCCATGCAAGTGCGCACCAGTGATGCGCCCGCGCACACTCAACGTGACGGCGTCCACTACTACTTCTGTTCGGACCACTGTCGAGAGAAGTTTGAATCCAGTCCCCAGAGCTACACGGCCTCGGGGCCCGCCTCCGCGACGGCGACGGGTCAGGCGGCGACGGGTCGCGAGATGGACCATACTTCGATGGATCACGCGGCGAGGGGTCCCGACGCGAGGGGCACGGCGACCCACGTCGATCCCGTCTGTGGCATGAGAGTGGACCCGCTTCACGCGGCCGATCACCGGGAATACATGTCGACCGACATTTACTTCTGCTGCGTAGGTTGTGCGGAACAATTCGACCGAGACCCCGCTCGCTATTCCCCCGCCACCGGTGCGCCCGTCGAAACGCCCGCGGGCCCCATCGAGGTGACCCTCTCTCGAAAGAAGACTGCTCCGCCGCCGCCGTGAACCCCACGCGCCATGACGCGCCACCGAAGTCGGTCGCCTTACGCACCGCTACGCGACGACGGGGACGACGCGGCTCAGCGCGGAGAGACATCGCTCCGCGATGACCCTCGGCGTCGCCAGCGAGTCGTCCACCGCCCCGTTACCGCGACGTCGAGCGCTCCGTCACTCGCGGGTGTTCATCGAGGGACAGATACTCCTCGTCCTCCTGCGCCGTATGAAGCTTCACGATGAAGTACAGGCCGTACAAGAGTCCGCGCGCTTCCGCCACCACGGTCGGGTCGACGTGGCCCGCCCGCAGCTCG
>JAKCEC010000018.1 GCA_021841725.1 Actinomycetes bacterium
AGACGACCCACCTCGACTCGTCGACGCGGGAGGTCCACGCGCGCCACGAAGCGCTTCTCGCCGTCACGACCCGGCAGCACGCCGCGACGCTGACCGACGGTCATCAATTCCGCGGCGTCGGTGTGTCCGACCACCTCACCGCTCGCGCGGTCGACCACGTCGGCACCCGAGAGCGCGATGCGCGAGCGTAAGAAGGCCTCGCGACCCCGGGAGGCCTCGATGAAGCAGACGTCCTGGGAGTCGGGCTTGTCCCACGTGCGCAGTCCGACGCGTGACGCGTGCGCGCGCACCTCACTCTTCTCCATGGCCCCGATGGGCAAGAGGAGACGCGCCAGTTGCGCGCGACCCAAGTAACCCAGGACGTAGCTCTGATCCTTGGCGTGGTCCGCGCCGCGCGTCAGCACCGGCTCGGGACCGCGCCACTGCACTTGGGCGTGGTGACCGGTCGCCACCGCCTCGAAGCCGAGCCGCCACGCCCGATCGAAGAGGAGGTCGAACTTGATGTGCCGATTGCACTCGATACAGGGGTTCGGCGACTCGCCGCGAGCGTGTCCCTGCACGAAGGGAGTGACCACGCGGTCCTCGAACTCCTCGGTGTAGTTGAAGACGTGGTGGTCGATGCCCAGGGTCTGGGCGACCCGTCGCGCGTCCTCGACGTCGGCCACCGAGCAGCAGCCCGAGTCCGAGACCCCACCCCAGAGTTTCAACGTGGCCCCGACGACCTCGTGGCCCGCCTCGAGCAACAGCGCCGCCGCCACCGACGAATCAACGCCACCACTCATCGCCACGAGGACTTTCATGGTCCCAGTCTGCCAGTCAGACCCCGGGGCCCGTCGCGTCGCGCAGGCGATCGACGGCGCGCGTCAGCGCCGCGACGACCGCGGTGACGTCATCGTCGCTGGTCTCACGGCCCATCGTCAGGCGCAGCGCGCCGCGCGCGCGCGCCGGCGCGACCCCCATGGCCGCCAGGACGTGACTCGCCCCCGCCGCGCCACTGGAGCAACTCGAGGCCGCCGAGGCGCACACGCCGTCGCGGTCGAGCAGAAAGAGCAACTCGTCGCTGGCCAAACCCTCGAAGGTCACGTGCAGCGTCCCCGGCAACGTGGCCGCCCCCTCCGCGGTGATCCGCGCGCCGGGCATCCGCGCCAGCGACGCGCGCAGACGCGCCTGGTGCGCTCGCACGCGGACCTCGCCCCGGACGCGGTCCTCCTCGACGCAGCGCAGCGCCGCGGCCAAGCCGACGCAGGCGGCGACGTCCACCGTCCCGCCGCGACGGCCCCGCTCTTGACCGCCACCGGGCGTCACCGCGACCAGGTTCACGTCCGCGCGCACCACGAGCGCGCCCGCGTTGACCGGCCCACCCAACTTGTGCGCACAGATCGAGACGGCGTCGATCCCGGCGCAGTACTGGGCCAGGTCGAGCCAGGGCGCGGCGGCCACCGCGTCGCTGTGGGTCACGGTGGCCTCCGGGGCGCGCTCGCGCACCGCGGCGGCCACCGCGTCGAGGGGTTGCAGGACGCCGGTCTCATTGTTCGCGGCCATCACGCTCACCAGGGCCACGGTGTCGTCGAGCGTCTCGTAGAGCGCCCCCACGTCGAGGACGCCGTCGGCGTCGACGCCGACCTCCCTCACGCGCACCGACTCGAACTCCTCGGCCAGCGATCGTGCGGTGTCCAGGACCGCGTGGTGCTCGATCGCCGAGACCACCAGGGTCGTGCGCTCGTGGGAGCGACGGTGCGCGAGCGCCACGCCGCGCAGCGCCAACGTGCACGATTCGGTGCCCCCGGCGGTGAAGATGACCCCGCCGGGTTCGGCGCCCACGAAGGCCGCCACCACGTCACGGGCCTCCTCCACGGCACGGCTCGCCTCGCGCGCGGCGCGGTGGCTACCCGACGGGTTCCCGACCACGCCGTGCATCCACGGCGCCATCGCGGCGGTGACTTCGTCTCGACGCGGCGCGGAGGCCGCGTGATCGAAGTAGTACTGGCTCACGCGATATAGAACGACTTCGTGTTCGTGAACTCGCGCACGCCGGCGACGCCCAGTTCGCGGCCGTAGCCCGACGCTTTCACTCCGCCGAAGGGCAACTCGGGCATCGAGGCGACCATGGCGTTGGCGAAGACGATGCCCACGTCGAGTCCGGCGATCACCTGATCGATCTCCTGGGGGTCGGTGGCCCACACCGAGCCCGACAGGCCCCAGGGCGTGTCGTTGGCGTAGCGAATGGCCTCCTCCAGGTCGTCGACCACGTGCACCACCGCGACGGGCCCGAACAACTCCTCGTTACTGGCCGGCGCGGTCTCGGGAACGTCCACCAACACGGTGGGCGGGAAGAAGTAGCCCGGACCCTCCTGGGGGGTGCCGCCCGTCGTCGCCACGGCCCCCTGGGCCAGGGACTCCGCGACCTGCTGGGACAGCGTCTGCAACTGCGCCGCGTTGGCCAGGGGTCCGAGCACCGTCGCGGCGTCCATGGGGTCGCCCACCGGCGCCGCCGCCATCGCCGCGGAGAAGCGCGCGATGAACTCGTCGGCCACGTCACGCACCACGATGAAGCGCTTCGCGCAAATGCACGCCTGGCCGTTGTTCTGCAGGCGCGCCGTCACCGCGAGGGGCACGGTGTGGTCGAGGTCGGCCGACTTGGCCACGATGAAGGGGTCCGATCCACCGAGTTCGAGCACGCACTTCTTCAGGTGCTTGCCCGCGATGGAGGCCACGGAGCGTCCCGCCGTCTCGCCGCCGGTCACCGTAACGGCGGCCACGCGCGGGTCGGCGATGACCATCTCGATGCGCCGCGACTCGAGGAAGAGATTCGTGAAGAGTCCCTGGGGGAAACCCGCGCGCGCGAAGAGTTGCTCGACGTACTGCGCGCACCCGGGGACGCTCGAGGAGTGCTTGAGGACGATCGGGTTGCCGGCCATGATGTTGGGCACCGCGACGCGGATGATCTGCCACAGCGGGAAGTTCCAGGGCATCACGGCGAGCAGGGGGCCCAGTGGCTCGTGACGGATGCCACTGCGCGAGGCCTTCGTGGTCACGTACTCCGTCGCGAGCATGCCCTCGGCGTGCTCGGCGTAGTAGCGCATGGTGAGCGCACACTTGGCCGCTTCGCCCTTGGCCGCGGCGAACGTCTTGCCCATCTCTGAGGTCATGAGGGCCGCGGCCACGGGAATCTCACCCTCGAGCAGTTCGGCGACGCGGACCATCAACTCGGCGCGCTCGGCGAAGGGGGTGGTCTTCCACTTCACGAAGGCGGCGTGAGCGCTCGCGAGCGCGGCGTCGACGTAGGCGTCGTCGTGGGTGGGGTACTCACCGACGACGGCTTCGGTGGCGGGGTTGATGGCGGTGAAGGTCATAACGCTAGTCTGCCACGGAAAGCGTGAGTTGCGACGGGTCGGCGGCCATTTGGTGCCAGTACTGGGGCCGAAAAAAACTCAGCCCGACGAGCACGCCGGCGAAGCCCACGGCGGCGACCAGCGACACCGGCCGCACCCCGAAATGGTGGGCCAGGGCGGCCTGGACCACGGCGCCGAGGGGGTAGAACAGCGACAGCGACAAGACGTAGAGCGACAGAATGCGCGAACGCTCCTTCGCCGGCGCGTGCAGTTGCACCGACGCGTTGAGTCCCGTCAGGGTCCCCACGTAGGAGCCCCCCAACACGACCAGGGCGAGGGCCGACCACACGAGGCTCGGCGCGTAGGCGTAGAGCGCTTCCATCAGGGCCATCGCCATCATCGATCCGCGCAGCACGACCAAGCGTGACGTGCGCTTGGCCAGGGCCGGCAGGGTCAGGGCGCCGATCACGGCCCCCACCCCCTGGGCGGTCACCAGCCACGAGGTACCCACCTTGCCCGAGTGCAGCACGTCGATCGCCATGGCCGGCACCAGGGTGATGAAGGGACTGACGAAGAGCGCGACGGTGCCCACCCCGATGATGGCGTTGCGGCACCCGTGGGTGCGCCAGGCCATCCGCAGTCCCACCAGCGTCTCGGCCACGATGGCCAAGCGGGTCGTCACCCGCTCTCGCGCGGGGGTGCGCACGAAGGAGAAGGCGATCACCACGACGATGAAGGACACCGCGTTGGCGGCGAAACACCAGCCGGGATTGCCGACCGCCAGGGTCACCGCGGCGAGGACGGGTCCGATGATGCGACCCAGGTTGAACTGCGCCGAGCCCAGCGAGACCGCGGCCAGCACCTCGTCGGCGCCGACCAGGTCGGGCAGCAGTGACTGCCAGGCCGACCACGAGGCCGAGGAACAAAATCCCTCCGCGACCGCCAGGTAACAGGCCAACGGCGCCGAGAGGTGGTGAGTCAACTCGGCGATAGCCAGGGCGCTCGCCGCGCTCGCCTGAGCGAGGTTGTTGAACTGGATCCAACGCTGGCGCGACACGCGGTCCGCCATCACCCCGCCCACCGGCGATCCGATCAGGGCGGGCAGCCACGCCGCGACCGTGAGCAGACCCAGCCACAGGGCGTTGTGGGTAGTGACTTGGAGATAGACCCCCAGCGCCACGCTCTGCATCCAGGTGCCCGTGGAGGAGATGAAATTCGATCCCAGGGCCAGGGCGAAACTGCGGTGGCGCAGGGGGGCGAAGGATGCGGACGCCATCGTCGTGCGACCGACGCCGTTATTCGCCGTCGCGGTGGCGCCGAGGGCGCAACGCGAACCACCAGACCGAAATGATCGTGGCCAGGGCACCCAGGACACCCAGCGTGGATTTCATGGCGCGACCGTTAGGTGTTGGCTGCTCACTCACGGAACCATCGTAATGAGGACGGCGCCGGGGCGATTCGCCCCGGCGCCGTCCGCGCACCCTCGGTGATGCCGCGCGAGGTCAGCCCTGGGCCTCGACGACCGTCGCCGCCTCGACGTTGAGCTCGATGACGATCTTGTGGCTCACGACGGCGGCGCCGTTCTCGAGGTTGCCCTCGAAGTTGACGTTGAAGTCACGTCGGTCGATCTCGGTCGTGGCCTCAAAGCCGATGACGCTCTGACCCGGCACGAAGGTCGGGCCCTCGCCGGTGAACTCGACGTTGAAGGTGACCGACTTGGTCACGTCACGGATGGTGAGGTCACCCACCAGGACGTACTCGCTGCCGCCCTTGGAGGTGAGGCTGGTCGACTGGAAGGTCAGGGTCGGGTAGGTCTCCTGAGCCAAGAAGTCGTTGCTCTTGATGTGCGCGTCGCGCATCTCGTTGTCGGTGGTGATGCTGTTGGCCTGCACGGTCACGAGGGCCGAGGACGTCTCGGGCGTGTCACCAATGGTGATGGTGCCCGCGAAGTCCGCGAAGCGCCCGCGGACCTTGGAGACGACCAAGTGGCGTGCGACGAAGGTGAAGGTCGAGTGGACCGGGTCGATGTTGTAGACACCGGCGGCGGGGAAGTTGCTCATTGTGGATTCTCCTGAAGTATGTACACGAACTGTGCGATCCTCATTATAGTTGCATCTACAACTACTTGTCAAACAATAATTGCAGAACTAAGAAAGTGCTATCATCTGATCATGACTTCCGTCGCTCCCCTGAGTAGCGTGTGTCCCTCCAGTGACGAGAGGGTGACGCTCTTCGCCCTGTTGCTCGACACCAACGCGCGACTCTCGCGCAGTTTCGCGACGCGCCTCGAGGAGGGCTGCGACATTCCCCTGGCCTGGTTCGAGGTCCTGTTGCAGTTGCGGCGCAGCCCCGAGGGCTCGCTCAAGATGAACGAGATCGCCGACGCCATCGTGCACTCCACCGGGGGCACCACCCGACTGGTGGACCGTCTCGAAGAAGCGCAGCTGGTCGAGCGGCAGCACTGTCCGAGCGACCGCCGAGCGATCCACGTCGCCATCACGGCGACGGGCAATCTCAAGCTCGACGACGCGTTGCGGGTTCACGTGGACTACCTCGACGAGCACCTGTCGAGTCGCCTGACCTGTGACGAGCGCAGCGAACTCACCGTGCTGTTGACGAAATTGAACGCCGCGCGCTAGGGCGCCGGCGTCTCGACCCGCACGATCCAGGCCAGGGCCACCCGATCGTCGTCGAGCTCGAGGGCGGTGGCGGGACCGTCGCCGGGACCCGCGATGACCCGCGTGGCCAACACCTCACTCGCCAGTGAGTCGAATCCCCCGCTCAGGTCGTCGAGTCCGGTGACGTAGAGGGTAATGCGGTCCGACACGTCGAGTCCCGAGTTCTTTCGCAGGTCCTGGACCTGACGCACGACGTCGCGCAAGTAGCCGCGCTGGCGAAGATCGTCGGTGAGGGTGAGGTCCAGCGCGATGACCTCTCCCCCCTCGCGCGACACCGCGAAGCCCCCCTGGCTCTTGACGCGCAACTCCACGTCGTCGCCACCGAGTTCGAAGACTCCCGTCGAGAGCGTGAGCACGATGCCCCGCCCGGCCTCGAGCGCGTCGGCCGCCGCGACCGAATCCAGGGCGGCCAGGGCGGGCTTGAGTTCCTTCACCGCTTCGCCCAGCCGCGGCCCGACGTTGCGGAAGTTGGGCACCAACTCAAAGCTGAGCACCTCCGCGAGTTCCGTCCCGAATTCGAGGTGGTCGACGTTCAACTCATCCTCCACGATGCCCGCGGGGGGCGCGGGCACCCCCGCCGGCAAGAACACCAGCGCGCGCGACAGGGGTTGGCGGACCTTGATACCCGCGGCGGCGCGCGCCGCGCGGCCGAGCGACGTGAGCGAACGCGCCACGTCCATGGCGGCCTCGAGGTCGGGGTCGCGACGTTCGTCCCTCGCGAGCGGCCAGTCCGCCAAGTGCACCGAATCGTCGTCGGAGACCCCGAAGAGCTCGCGGTAGAGTCGCTCGGCCACGAAGGGGCAAAACGGCGCGAGCAGTAGCGTCGCGCGGCGCAGCACGTCGAGCAACGTCGCCTGCGCGGCCAGTGAATCCGAGCGCGGGGTCCGCGGGTCGGTGCGCCAGAACCGGCGTCGGCTCCGGCGCACGTACCAGTTGGAGAGGTCGTCGACCAGCGACGCGAACGCGTCGGTGCCGCTCAGGGGCTCGTAGCCCTCCAGGGCGTCGGTCATGACCGCGGTGACGTGCTCGAGGCGCGACAGGATCCAGCGGTCGATCGCGGGGCGGTCGCGCACCGCCGGGACCTCGGGATCGAGGTCGTCGAAGTCATTGAGTGAGGCGTAGGTGGTGAAGAAGCTGACGGTGTTCCACAGGGTCGCCAGGGTGTCGCGCAGGGACGCGTCGATGGCGCCGAGGCTCGCGCGCGTCGACGTCCAGGGAGAGCCCTGGGAGAACATCCACCAGCGCAGGGCGTCGGCCCCGCGGGTGTTGAGGACTTCCCAGGGGTCGATGACGTTGCCCTGGGACTTACTCATCTTCTTGCCGTTCTCGTCGACGATGTGGCCCAGGCAGAGCACGTGCTCGTAGGGGGTGGCGCCGAAGACCAGGGTGTTCACCGCCAGGAGCGAGTAGAACCACCCGCGCGTCTGGTCGATGGCCTCGCACACCAATTGGGCGGGGAACTGCATCGCCTCGGCACTGCCCGCCACGTGCGGGTAGCCCACCTGGGCCGCGGGCATGGCGCCCGAGTCGAACCACGCGTCGATGACGGGTTCGACGCGTCGGGCCACGCCGCCGCAGGTGCGACACGGCACGAGGACCTCGTCGATCGCGGGGCGGTGCGGGTCGAGGTCGCTCAGATCCCGTCCGGTGAGTTGCGAGAGCTCGGCGCGCGAACCCACGCAGGTCAGGTGATTGTCCTCGCAGCGCCAGATCGGCAGCGGGGTGCCCCAGAAACGATCGCGACTCAACGCCCAGTCGACGTTGTTCGCCAGCCACTCCCCGAAGCGACCGTCGCGGATGTGTCCCGGGTGCCAGTCGATGCCGGCGTTCTGGGCCAGCAATTGCTCCTTGAATTGACTCGTCGCGATGTACCAACTGGGCTTGCCCCAGTAGATCAGGGTCGTGCCGCAGCGCCAACAGTGCGGCAGGGAGTGCGCGTAGTCCATGCGCCGCACCAGGAGACCTCGACGTTCGAGTTCGTCGTTGATGTCGTGATTCGCCTCGCGTACGTCGCGACCCGCCAACCACGCAACGGCGTCGGTGAAGGTGCCGTCGGGACCGACGGGGTTGAGGGTCGGTAGATTGTTGGCCCGACCGACGAGTCGGTCGACCTCACCGAACGCGGGTGCCTGGTGCACGAGACCGGTTCCGTCCTCGGTGGTGACGTAGTCGGCCCCCACGACGAAACAGGCGTCGACCCCCTCGGGGAACGCCACGTCGTCGAAGGGGCGTTGGTAGTGCGCGCCCAAGAGATCGCGCCCGAGCAACGTGGCGTCGACGCGCGCGTCCTCGCCCAGCACCGACGCCACGAGGTCCGCCGCGACGACCAGTCCGTCGACCACGGCGTAGGTGATGTCGGGGTTCACCGCGACGGCCACGTTCGACAACAACGTCCAGGGCGTCGTCGTCCACACCGCGAGGTGCGTCGCACCCGCGAGGCCGCCGTGCGCGGCCGCGTCGAGCAGGGGCAGACGCACGAAGGCGCTCTCGTCCACCTCGTCGGTGTAGACGCCGGGCTGACCCAGTTCGTGGCTGGACAGCGCCGTGCCGCAGCGCGGACAGTAGGGCACGACCTTCAAGTCCTCGTACAGGAGTCCGCGCTCGAACAGCTGCTGCAGCTGCCACCAGACCGATTCCACGTAGGACGGGTGGAAGGTGTAGTACGCGTGCTCCATATCGGTCCAGTAGCCGATGCGCTGGGTGAGCCTCTCGAACTCACCGACGTAGGTCAAGACCGACTCACGACAGAGTCGGGTGAACTCGGCGATGCCCACCTGTTCCTCGATGGCCTTCTTACCCGAGATGCCGAGTTGCTTCTCCACCTGGACCTCCACGGGCAGGCCGTGGGTATCCCAGCCGGCCCGACGCGCGACGAATCGCCCGCGCATGGTCTGGAAGCGGCAGAACAGGTCCTTGTAGACCCGCGCCCACACGTGGTGTAAGCCCGGCATCCCGTTAGCCGTGGGGGGACCCTCGTAGAACACCCAGGGCGTCGCGCCCTCGCGCCGGGCCATGGTGCGCGCAAAGACGTCGTGGTCGCGCCAGCGGACCAATTCGGCCTCTTCGATGGCTACAAAATCAAGTTCGGCGCTGACCGGGCGAAACACGGGTCTCCTTCGTTGCGTTCGTCCATCGTAGTCAAGGGTGATTTAGGCCCCCACCTCACCGGGTCGAGGGGGAGGCGAAGCGCTCGTCCAGCCAGTCCTCGCGCAACTCCTCGAGGGATCGCAGGACCACGTCCGCGATGGCGAACGTGGGCAGGGCGCGATCGGCCGGGGTCGGCACCGCCACCACCGTCATCCGGCCCGCCTTGGCGGCCAGCACTCCCGCGGCGGAGTCCTCGAAGACGAGGCACTGCGAGGGCGCCACCGCGAGGGCGGCCGCGGCGCTGAGAAAGACCGCCGGGTGCGGCTTACCGAAGGATTCGAACTCCGCGGAGTGCAACGAGACGAACCGGTCGGCCAGTTCGAAGTGGGTGAGACTGCGTTCGATCAGGGCGAGCGGCGTGGAGCTCGCGAGGGCGACGGGTCCGCGCGCGGCGCAGAGTTCGAGGGCGCGTACGGCGCCGGGCAAGAGGCGCCCCTTGGTCTCGACCAGGTCGCCGACCCTCGCCAGCAGTCGGTCCACGACCTCGTCGACACTGGGTCCCGACCAGGAAGAACGCGCGTACCAGTGCTCGACGACCTCGCGGACGAAGAGCCCCTTGGTACTGCGATTGTTCACGTCACCCAGGTCGACGCCCAGTTCCGAGAAGATCTCAATCTCCGCCTCGTGCCAGAGGATCTCGGAGTCGATGAGTAGGCCGTCCATGTCGAACAGCGTCGCGCGCAAAGTCATAGCGACACTTTGACACAGGGACTACCGTGGCTCGGGTGAGTCCGGTACGACGAGGTACGCGCAGCGACGCCCCGGCCATCGCGCAACGCGTGGCCGTCCAACTCGCCCGTGACGCCTCGAACGAAGCCCTGATCTCGACGCACTTCTCACGACCCGAGTTCGAAACCGCGCTGGCGAACGCGGTCACGGCCCTGTGGGTCGACGAGTCGCACGGACGGATCCGGGGTCACCTCTACGGGGCCAACTTCGATGACCCCCTGCGCGGGCGACAGACCTGGACCGGCCCCGACGGCTATTCCTTCGAGATACCCGACGTCCTCGACAACCTCTGCGAACACGCCTATCGCGAATGGCGCGACCAGGGTTCGAGCGCCCACCTCGTCTGGGCGGCCGCGGTCGGCGCCACGATGACTTGGCTCGAGCGCGGCTACGCGATCATCGGGGTACGTGGGGCGCGTGCGCTCGAGGGTGCGCCCTCCCTCGCGTGGCCCGAGGGGCACCGGGTGCGACGCGGCACGCGCGCGGACCTCGCCACGGCGCTCGCGTTCGACCGACAGATCGATCTCGCCCAAGGGGTGGACCACGATGCCCTCACGCTCGAGCAGCGCGAGGCCAGTGAGGCCGACGTCATCGAACTACTCGAGGACCCCGAGTGTCACTACTACCTCCTCGAGGTCGACGGACGACCGGTCGCCCAGTGCGTCACGTTCCCGCTCCCCGCGCTGCGGGGTAACTTCGACGCGACCGTCTACCTCAGTTCGCTCGCCGTGCACCCGGCGTGGCAGCGCCGCGGACTCGCCAGCGCCCTGGTGAAGGAGGTCCTCCGCGCCGCCGTGGCCGAGGGCCACCGCTACGGCGAGGCGCGCTGGCACGCCGACAACGTGGCCGCCACCGCGTTCTGGTCGTCGGTCGGTTTCCGCCCGACCTACCTTCAACTGCGTCGGTCGCTCCGGGACTAGCCCAACGCCGCTTCGATGGCGGCGACCAGGGCGGGGTCCTCGGGGGTGACCTGCGGGGCGAAACGCTGCACCGCGCCGTCGCGAGAGACCAGGAACTTCTCGAAGTTCCACCGCACGTCGCCACTGTAGCCCTCGGCGTCGGCGACGTCGACCAGGTGCGAGTAGATCGGGTGACGACCCTCGCCGTTGACGTCGATCTTCTCGAAGAGGGGGAACGTGACACCGTAGGTGGTGGAGCAGAACGTCTGGATCTCCTCGGCCGTGCCGGGCTCTTGGCCCATGAACTGATTACAGGGAAATCCCACCACGGTGAATCCCCGCCCCGCATAGCTGGTCTCGAGCGTCTCGAGTCCCTCGTACTGCGGGGTGAGACCACATTTGGAGGCCACGTTGACGATGAGGACCACGCGGTCGCGGTACGGGGCGAGCGACGCGGGCTCGCCGCCCAGGGTGTGCACGGGGATGTCGTAGATAGTCATGGGGGCAAAACTACCGGGTGGACCACGCCGTCGTTCACCTAGTGTCAAAGACGTGCTCGCCACCGTCATCGACCGCGGAGCGCTCCGACTCGAGGAACGCCCGGACCCGACCCCGGAGCCCGCGCACGTCGTGGTGGCGAACGAGTTCGCCGGCGTCAACGCCGCCGACCTCCTCCAGCGCCGCGGCGTGTACCCCGCGCCGCCCGGCTGGCCCGCCGACGTGCCCGGAATGGAACTCGCGGGGCGGGTTCTCGAGGTCGGCCCCGGCGTCGACGCGACCCTGCGCGGACGGCGCGTGTGCGCCATCGTGGGGGGTGGCGCCCAGGCGACGCGCACCCTGGTTCCCGCCGCCCACCTCATCGAGGTGCCCGACACCGTGTCCCTGGCCGCGGCCGGTGGCTTCGCCGAGGCCTTCGTCACCGCCTACGACGCCCTAGTCCTGCAGGGTCACCTCGCCGCCGGTGAACGTCTGTTGGTATCGGGGGCGAGTGGCGGCGTCGGCACCGCCGCCGTGCAGACGGGCCGTCTGCTCGGCGCCCACGTGACCGCCGTCACGCGCGCGGGCGCACACCGAAGCGAACTCCTCGCGCTCGGCGCGCACGAGGTCGTCGCCCTCGAGGACGTCGCGACCCTCGAACCGGTCGACGTGGTCCTCGAATTGGTGGGGGCCGCCCACCTCTCCCTCGCGCTGGGTCGACTCGCCGATTTCGCGCGCGTGGTGGTGATCGGCGTGGCCGGTGGCGGATCGCGCGTCGACCTCGATCTCCTGGGCGTCATGCGCACCCGTGCGACGCTGACCGGTTCGACCCTGCGCTCGCGCACCCACGACGAGAAGGCGGACGTCATCGCGCGCGCGCGCGACGCTCTCCTCGAACCCTGGCGCCGCGGCGAGATCACCGTACCGATTGCGCGCACCTTCGCCCTCGCCGACGTCCTCGACGCCTACGCTTACTTCGCCGAGCCCGGCAAGTTCGGCAAGGTCCTGCTGGCCGTGGCGCCGGGCCCGTCGTGAGTGACGCCCCCGGCCCGCACCCCCGTCGTCTCAGCCCGTCGCGCCACGACTTCGACCTGATCATGTCGCTGCACGACGCGGCGGTCGCGGCGGGCCGTCCGACCTACGTGGACCCGGCGAGCGGCTTTGTCGTGCTCACGCGTCGGGCCCACCTCGAGCGCGGGAGTTGCTGCGCCAACGGCTGTCGGCACTGCCCGTGGGTGGGTCGCGACGACGCGCCGTGACGCGTCGCGCGCGAGGAGTGATTAGAGCAGGGTCCGCAACGGCGTGAAGGGGACGTCCAACGCGTCCGCCACGGGACCGTAGGTGACCGCGCCGTGCACCACGTTCACGCCTTCGGCCAGGGCGTCGTCGGCCACCACCGCCTCGCGCCACCCGTGGCGCGCCAGTTCGAGCGCGTAGGGCAGCGTGGCGTTGGCCAGGGCGTGCGTCGACGTCGTCGGGACCGCCCCGGGCATGTTGGCCACGCAGTAGAACACGCTGCCGTTCACGACGAAGGTGGGGTCCGAGTGCGTGGTCGGACGGGTGGCCTCGAAGCAGCCCCCCTGGTCCACCGAGATGTCCACGAGCACCGAGCCCTCCTTCATCCTCGCCACGAGTTCGTTGGACACCAGTTTGGGGGCCTTGGCCCCCACGACCAAGACCGCGCCGATGACGATGTCGGCGTCCAGACACGCCTCCTCGAGGGTCAGGGTCGACGAGGCGATCGTCTGAACGCGTCCGTCGAAGTGAATGTCGACTTGACGCAGTCGATCGAGATTACGGTCCAGGATCTTGACGTTGGCGTGCATGCCGGCGGCCACGGTCGCCGCGGCGAGTCCCGCGACACCCGCGCCGATGACCACCACGTTGGCGGGCGCCACGCCGGGCACCCCCCCGATGAGGGTTCCGTGCCCACCCCCCGGACGCATCAAGTGGTGCGCGCCCATCATGGGGGCCATACGACCCGCCACTTCACTCATCGGCGTCAGCAGCGGCAGCGAGTTGTCGCGCAGACGCACCGTCTCGTACGCGATCGCGACGTTGTCGGCGCCGACCAGCGCGTCCGTGCATTCGCGCGACGCCGCGAGGTGCAAGTAGGTGAAGAGGACCTGGTGACTGCGCGCCGCCAGACGGTGGTATTCGGGCGCGATCGGTTCCTTCACCTTGAGCACGAGGTCGGCCTGGGCCCACACGTCGTCCGCGTCGGCGACCATGGTCGCGCCGTTGGCCACGTAGGCGTCGTCGGCGATCGAGGAGCCCACGCCGGCGCCGGCCTCGATGAGGACCCGATGTCCACTGGTCGTGAACTCGCGAACACCCGCGGGGGTGAGGGCCACCCGGTTCTCGTCGGTCTTGATTTCCTTGGGTACGCCGATGATCATCGTTGATCATCCTTTCTCGTTGGGCTCGAGTTCACGCTACCGCTTCGTCCTCGGGGTCCGGTGTCGACGGCCATCAGAACTCGATGTTGTGCATCACGTGCTTGACGCGCGTGTAGTCCTCGAAGCCGTACATCGACAGGTCCTTGCCGTAGCCCGAGCGCTTGAAGCCGCCGTGGGGCAGCTCGGCCACGATCGGCAT
>JAKCEC010000201.1 GCA_021841725.1 Actinomycetes bacterium
GTCCTTGACCACGGTGATCTGGTGGTTGTGGAAGGTCGCCATGCCCGCGGACTCCTGGCCCCGGTGCTGGAGGGCGTAGAGGGCGTCGTAGCACTGGTAGGCCACGTCGCTGCCGGGCGCCACGATGCCGACGACCCCGCACGCCTCCCTCAGGCGTTCTCCCTCGAAGGGGTCAGTATCGAGCGGCACTACGACATTCTTTCACAAGAGTTCCAGCGTAGTGACGCGAGCTCGTTACGCTGTCCACGTGATCGATCTGCACACCCACTCGACCTTCTCCGACGGCTCGGACACCCCCGCCGAGTTGGCCGAGCGGGCCCACCACCTGGGCCTGCGCGCCATCGCCCTCACCGACCACGACACCACCGCCAGCCACGACGAGATGGCCGACGCCTGCGCGCGCTTCGACCTCGAACTGGTGCCGGGGGTGGAGATATCCCTGATCGACACCACCTTCCCCCGCCACGCGGCGAACGGCGACCCCCAGCCGCGCGGGGTGCACCTACTGGCCTACTTCGTGCCCCTCGCGCCCGAACACCCGGTCCAGCAGTTCCTCGCACGCCTGCGTCGCGAACGCGCCGAGCGAAATCAGCGCCTGGTGCAGCGCCTGCGCGAACTCGGCTTTGAGCGCCTGACTCTCGAGCGCGTGCGCGCGCACGCCCAGCACGACGAGGGGGTGGGTCGCCCGCACTTCGCCGCGGCCATGTTCGAACTGCACCCCGAGATCGTGGGCGAGCGTACGCCGCAGACCTGGTCGCGCCTCTTCGTCGACTGGCTCGGTTCCACCGGACGCGCCTACGTGCCCAAGACCACCTTGACCCTCGAGGACGTCGTCGACGTCGCGCGCGGGTCGCGCACCGTCCTCTCGCTCGCCCACCCCCTGCTCAACTACCTCAGTGACGCCAGCGCCGCGCGCGTCGAGGCCGAGATGCCCGCCATCCTCGCGTCGCTGCGCGCCCGGGGCATCGCGGGGGTGGAGGC
Organism: Actinomycetes bacterium; assembly: GCA_021841725.1. Lineage (GTDB taxonomy): Bacteria > Actinomycetota > Acidimicrobiia > Acidimicrobiales > RAAP-2 > RAAP-2. The sequence goes on from JAKCEC010000201.1 coordinate 982, forward strand.
CCACTACGGCGGCAGCAACGCCGCGACGCGCGCCCTGATGCTCAAGTTGACGCGCGACGCGGGGCTCATCCCCACCGGTGGTTCGGACTACCACGGACACTTCAAGGAGGACGTATCCCTCGGCGTGGGCCACAGCGGCGACCTGCGGGTGCCCGACGAGGTCCTCGAGGAGTTGCGCGCGGCGCGCGATTAACTCAGTTCTAGCGCCCGCTCCAGGGCCCCCCCGCGGTGCGCGGCGAGATCGGCCACCGCGAGGTCGACCAGGGCACCCAGGCGCACCCGCTCACCCGCGACACTACCGAGCAGGGTGACCGGCACGCCCGCCGCGAGAGCCCGGGCCACGAAGGCGTCGGCGTTCGTCGTGGCCACCACGAAACGGCCCGGGAACTCCGCGAAGAGCTCGCCGTGACCCTCGAGGCGCGCCACGCTCACGCCGCGCCCGCTGACCACGGCCATTTCGGCCAGCGCCGCCGCCAGACCGCCGCCGCTCACGTCGTGCACGGCGCTCACGTCGCTGGCGACGCCGGCGCAGATGGCGGCCACCTCCGCGGTGACGAAGTCCAGGGTCGGCGCGAGGCGCGAGGCCTCGAAACGGGCCACGCGCCCGCCGCGGCGTCCACGCCGCGTCGCCCACCGGCTGCCCGCCAACGGGAAGGCGCGCTCCCCGGCGGCCTCGCGATGTCCCACCAGCACCACCGCGTCACCCTCGCCCCAGTTCCAGCCCGGCGGCGGCGCCACCAGGGAGTCCACGACGCCCAGCACCCCCAGCACCGGGGTCGGGTCGATGTCGCGCCCGCCACTCTCGTTGTAGAGCGAGACGTTGCCCCCGATGACCGGAATGTCCAGGCCCGCGCACGCGCTCGCCAGACCGTCGACGCTCTCGGAGAGCTGCCACATCACCTCGGGGTGCTCCGGGTTGCCGAAGTTCAAACAGTTCACCACCGCCCGGGCGCGTGCGCCCACGCAGGCCAGGTTGGCGACACCCTCGGCGAGGGTGAGGGCGGTGCCCTCACGCGGGTCCAGGGCGCACCAGCGCGGGTTGGAGTCGGTCGAGATCGCGAAGCCGCGCTGCGAGGCGGGCAGTCCCGGTCCGGCCAGTCGCAACAGCGCCGCGTCGCGGCCCGGACCGACCACGGTGTTGAGGAAGAGTTGTGAGTCGTACTGTCGGTAGACCCAGGCCGGGTCGACCAGGAGCCCGAGCAGGTCGGCGTTGGCGTCACCCGCGGGCTCGTCGTCGCTGGGGTCGTCGCGCCACACGTCGTCGAGGTCACGCGGACGTTCGCGGGGCCGGTCGTAGAGGGGGGCGTCGTCGGCCAGGGACGACGCGGGCACCTCGGCGAGCACCTCGCCGTCGAAACCTCGGCGCACGCGCAACATGCCCACCGTCGTGCCGTCGTCGCGGACCGTCGGCGCCACCACGTGACCCACCACGTTGGCGCGGATCTCCCACTTGTCGCAGACCTCGCGCACCGCGTCGAGGTTCTCGGGGGTGATGATGGCCAGCATGCGCTCCTGGCTCTCGGAGGTCATGATCTCGTAGGGTTGCATCCCCGCC
>JAKCEC010000202.1 GCA_021841725.1 Actinomycetes bacterium
TCAGAACCTGCTGCTGCAGCGTTACGTGATGGGCTTGCACCTCGCGGGTCTGGTGCTCGCCGGCGTCGGCGCGATGACACTGGTCGAATTCCTCGCGCGCACCTGGCGCGCACCCATCACCGCGCGCGACCTCGCCGCGGCGTGGCGCACCCCGCTCGTGATCGCGGTCGCGATCTTGGCCCTCGCCCCCGCGTGGACCCAAATTGTCAATTACGACCGCGCGTCGGCGTCGTGGATCTCCTACCAGCGGGCGGTCGCCCCCACCCTCGGCGCCGACGTCGCCTCCCTAGTGGCCCTCGCCGAGGCGCGCGGGGGTGGCCGCATCTACGCGGGAATGCCCTCCAACTGGGGGCACCACTTCTACGTGGGCGCGGTTCCGGTCTACATCTACCTCGAGCAACTCAACGTCGACGCCGTGGGTTTCACCCTGCGCACCAGCGGTCTGATGACGGACCCCGAGGCCTACTTCGACGAACGCGTCCCCGGCGATTTTTCGGCCCTGGGGGTGCGCTACCTCCTCTTACCGGTCGGGCACGCCCCGCCGGTCCCCGCGACGCTCCTGCGCACCGCGGGGCCCTACCGCCTGTGGCAGGTGCACGACCCCGGCGCGTCGTCGCTGGTTCAAGTCGTGGACACCTTCGGGGTCATCGCGGCGGACAACGCGACGCTGGGTACTCAGACCAGTTCGTTCCTCCAGTCCGCGCTACCGGGTCGCGCCCTGTATCCGACCATCGCCTACGCCGGAGCGCCGGGGGCGGCCCCCACCCTCTCGTCGCTCACTGCGCGCCACGGCGCGCCGGGGGACGTGATCGCCCAGCGTCACGACCTCCTCTACGCCCAGGACGCCCGCGCGACGGTCATCGCCCGCCGACGCAGCGTCGTCCTCCTCAAGGTCGCCTTCGATCCGGGGTGGCGGGTCACGGTCGACGGCCGACGCGCCACCACGATCATGGTGGCGCCCGCTCTCTTGGGGGTGCAGGTCACGCCGGGTCGCCACGTCGTCGTCTTCACCTACCACGGCTTCGCCCACTACGACCTGCTCTACGCCCTCGCGGCGGTGACGTTGCTCGCGACCGGCCTCGCTCCGTGGTGGTGGCGCCGGCGAGCGACCGGTGACCCTAACGGGGGACACTCGCCCCCAAGGGCGCGGGCCACGCGGCGCGAGTGAGGACGAGTTGCACGTCGCTGATGTGGCGCTCGAGGAACGCGGCCTCGCAGTAGCAGAGGTACATGTGCCACATCCGGTCGAAGGCCTCACCCCGTCCGAGCGCGCGCACGCGCTCGACGTTGAGCGCTAGGTTGTCACGCCACCTCGAGAGCGTCTCGGCGTAGTGGCGGCCCAGGTCCTCGAGGTCGATGACGCGGAAGCCACCCGCCACGGCGCTCGCGCGCACGAGCGCGTCGAGGGACGGGAGGAACCCACCCGGGAAGATCATCCGCTTGATGAAATCGTCGCGGTTCTTCGTGCGCTCGTAGCTGGCGTCGTTGATCGTGATGGCTTGCAACGCCATCACGCCCTCCGGCGCGAGGAGACGGGCGCACGTCGCGAAGTAGGTGTCCAGTTGTCGCCACCCCACTGCCTCGATCATCTCAATGGACACCAGTTTGTCGAAGGTACCCGTCACGTCGCGGTAGTCCTGGTTGCGGACCTGCACCAGGTGCTCGAGGTGTCGCTCGCGGATCAGCGCTCGGGTGTATTCGAACTGCGCGTCCGAAATCGTCACCGCCGTCACGCGACAGCCGTAGTGTTCGGCGGCGTAGGTCGCAAAACCACCCCAGCCCGAACCGATCTCCAGGACGTGGTCGCGCGGACCCAATCGCAACTTCACGCAGAGCTTGTCGAGCTTGGCCCGCGAGGCGTCGCCCAAGGACGTGGTCTCGTCCGCGAAATACGCGCAGGAGTACATCATGGTGTCGTCGAGCATCAGGGCATAGAAATCGTTGCCCAGGTCGTAGTGCGCCCGGATGTTCGCGCGGTCCCGCTCCCGGTCGACGCGCTCGAATCGCTGCCGCGCGCGCGATACCGGGGCCACGAACCGCGCGAGGGAATCCACCCGACGGAGCAGGGGGTTCACGTTGGCGATGACGAAGCGCACGACAGCGGTCAGGTCGTCGCCGTCCCACCACCCGTCGACGTAGCTCTCGCCGAAGCCCACCGATCCCGCGCGCAACACCGCGTCGAAGGCGCGCGCGTCGTGCACGGTGACGTGCACGGTCGGCGCGCCCTGGCCGTAGCGGCGCGTTCCCCTCGCGTCTCGCAGGATCAGCGTGCCGTGGCGGGCGCGCGACAGCAACGCGCGCACGACCATCTCGGACCCGCGACGAGCGCGACGAGCGCCCGCGACCGGGAGGTTCGACTCACTCACGCGTTCCCTCGAGGGCGTCGTGCACGACGCCCGGCCGGGGCGGGCGCGGGTGGGGGTGAAACGGCGCCTTCTTGCGCCAGAGCGCCAGTGCGTGACGATAGATTCCCGCGCTCACCGCGAGGGTCGCCGCGGGGCGCCGCCAGACGAAGGCGCCCAGGGACTCGGCGC
>JAKCEC010000019.1 GCA_021841725.1 Actinomycetes bacterium
GCAGATGCTCGGGGTGAGGTACTACATCGCCTTCTCGCCCGGCGCGGTGGCGCAGGCGCGGCGCGACCACGAACTGCGCCTCGTGGCCACGACGAAGAGTTGGCCCGCGCCCGGGGCCCGGTGGTACGTCTTCTTGATCAGGGACAGTCCCGTGGTCAGCGCCCTCACGCACGTCCCCGTGGTGGTCGCCGGGCTCTCGAGTCGGGTCGCGTGGCTCGACGCCAACGAGAGCTGGTGGTTGAACCCGAGCGCGTGGTCGGTGCCGATCGCCGCGAGCGGTCCCGCGGACTGGCCGCACGTGGGTGCGCCGGACCTCGTGCGCCACTCCGCGGCGCTACCGCGGGTGCTCGTCAGTGACGTGCGCCAGGGCACCCAGTCGATCTCCTTTCGCGTTTCGCGCGTCGGGGTCCCGGTCCTGGTGAAGATCTCGTACTTCCCGCGATGGCGCGCGAGCGGGGCGACGGGCCCCTACCGGGTCAGCCCCAATCTGATGGTGGTGGTACCGACCGCCCACGCGGTCTCGCTGCACTACGGGGCCAACGCCGCCGTCGCGTGGGGCAGTCTGGCGAGCGAGATCACCGGCGTCGGGGGTCTCGCGGTGGGCGCGGTGAGTCTTCGGAGGCGTCGCCGGGCTCGACGTTAGGATGGGCGGTCATGGACACTTCGCTGATCTTCAAGGCCTACGACGTTCGCGGGACGTACCCCGAACAGCTGAACGAAGACGTCGCGAGAGCCGTGGGGTCCGCGTTCGCCACGTTCGTGGGCGGACCGTCGGTGGTCGTGGCGCGCGATATGCGCCCGTCGGGTCCGAGCCTGGTGGCGGCCTTCGCCGAGGGGGTGCGTCGGGTCGGCGTCGAGGTGGTCGACATCGGACTGGCGTCGACGGACCTCCTCTACTTCGCCTCGGGGTACCTGAATTCGCCGGGGGCGATGTTCACGGCGTCGCACAACCCCGCCCAGTACAACGGGATCAAGATGTGTCTGGCCGAGGCCAAACCCATCGGTCTCGAGACCGGACTGGCCGAGATCGAGCGCCGGACCCACGAGTTCCTGGCCGCACCGGCGACCGGTGAGCTCGCGGCGCTGTCCGAGGCTGACGTGCGCGACGCGTGGGTGGCCCACGTGCATTCCTTCATCGACACCACGCAACTGCGCCCGCTCAAGATCGTGGCCGACACCGCGAACGGCATGGGGGGCTACGTGGCCCCGCTCATCTTCGCGGGACTGCCCTTCGACGTCGAGATCCTGTTCCCCGAGCTCGACGGGACGTTCCCCAACCACCCGGCCGACCCGCTGAACCCGGCCAACATCGTGGACTTGCAGCGACGCGTGCTCGAGAGCGGCGCCGATATCGGCCTGGCCTTCGACGGCGACGCCGACCGCGTCTTCTTGATCGACGAAAGGGCCCAGGGGATCAGTGGTTCGACCACCACCGCGATGGTGGCCGCCAGTCTCCTCGACAAGAATCCCGGCGCCACCATCCTCTACAACGTCATCTGCTCGAAATCCGTGCCCGCGGTGATCGCCGAACACGGCGGAGTGGGGGTGCGCACGCGCGTCGGTCACAGCTTCATCAAGCAGACGATGGCCGAGACCAACGCCATCTTCGGCGGGGAGCACTCGGGTCACTACTACTACCGCGATAATTACCGCGCGGACTCGGGCATCATCACCGCCCTGGTGGTGTTGGAACTGCTGAGTCAGTCCCGCGGTCCCCTGTCGGAGTTGGTGCGGCCCTTCTCGCGCTACGCGGTCTCGGGTGAGATCAACACGGTCGTCACCGACCCGGCCTCGACCGTCGCGACGATCACCGGACTCGTGCGCGCGGCGGGCGCGTCGATTGACGAACTCGACGGGCTCACCGCGGACTACGGCGACTGGTGGTTCAATCTGCGACCCTCCAACACCGAACCGCTGCTGCGACTCAACGTGGAGGCCGACTCCGAGGAGGCGTGCGCACGCCACGCGGCGGAGGTCGTCGACATGATCACGGCGCACTGACGGTGGCCCTCGACGCCTTCTTACTCGAGCTACTCGAGGACCCGGCCGACCACGGGCCCCTGCGCTACGTGGCCGCGCGCGACGTGCTCTACAACCCGCGCGCGCGCCGCGCCTACGAGGTGCGCGACGACATCGCCGTCCTGCTCACGACCGAGGCCCGCGACGTCGACGACGCCGAGCACGCCGCGATCATGGACGATCCCTCGGGGCGGGACACCGGCCTAGCCTGAGTCGGCCCCGTCGGACGCGCGCCGGGGCGTCCGACGCCGCACGCGGCCCTGGGCGAGCGCCGCGCCCGTCAGGATGACGAGTGCCCCGGCCGGCTCGTTCCACGTCAGGGACTCGCCCAGGAACGCCACCCCCACGATCGCGGCGAAGACCGGCGTGAGGTAGGTGACGCTGCTGACGACGCTGGCCGGCGCGTGTCGGACCAAGTGAAAATTCATGACGTAGGCCACGCCGGTGCCCAGTACGCCGAGCGCGCCGAGTCCGAGGAACGACGAGAGGGGCGGGTGCGCGCGCACGTGCCCCACGAGGAGGGCGAAGGGCGCGAGTTGGAGCGCCCCGCAGAGGACTTGGCCCGTGGCCAGCGCGATGGGCGAATGCGCGGTGTCGCTCAGGTGTCGGCGCGCGTAGGCGAACCCGAAGCCGTAACAGACGACGGCCCCGAGGCAGGCGGCGACACCCGTCCACTGGCTCGCGCCGAAGCCTCGCCCCACGCCGATGAGGATGACGACGCCGACCAGTCCGACGCCGAGCCCGGCCACCACCGTGACGCGCGGCTGTTCGTAACGCAGGACGAAGAGCACCACGATCAACGTCGTCAACGGGGTGGTGGCGTTGATCAGGCCGGCCAGCACGGCCGACACGTGCGTTTCGCCCACGGAGAAGAGCGTGAAGGGGACGCTGTTGAGCAAGATGGCGACGACGAAAAGGTGGGCCCAGGTCGAGAAGCGGCGCGGTGGTGCGGAGCGGGTGAGGAGCGACAGGACGACCAGGGTCAGGGCGCCGGTGCCGAGGCGCGCGAACGCCACGTCGACCGGCGAGAGCGCGCGCAGTCCGAGCTTGATCCACCAGAAGGAACAGCCCCACACGGCACCCAGCGCGACGAACCACACCGGCCAGGGGACGCGCGCACGGGTGGGGGCCGGCACCGCGAGCCCGACGTCGCTCACGCGGTGGCCGTCGCGCCCTCGGCCCGCAGGAGGGCCGCCTTGGCGTCGAGTCCCCACCGGTACCCGCCGAGGGAACCGTCGCCGCGAACGACGCGGTGACAGGGGATCGCCACGGCCACGGGGTTCGCCGCGCAGGCGGACCCGACCGCGCGCGCCGCGCGCGGCGCGCCCGCGAGGGTCGCGAGCTCGGCGTAGGAGATCGTGGCACCCCGCGGCACGCGACGCAGCGTCTCCCAGACGCGCACCTGAAACGCCGTTCCCTGGACGTCGAGGGGCAGCGACGCCACCTCACCCTCGCCGCGCACGGCCAGGGCCAGGACCGAGGCGAGGGGTCCCAACCCCGCGTCGTCGCGCTCGCGGCGCGCCCGCGGGAACTCCTCGGCCAGTTCGCGCTCCAGCGCCGCCTCGTCGTCGCCGAGGCGCACCGCGCAGACGCCGCGCGCGGTCGTCGCGACGATCACGTGACCCAGTGGCGTGACGAGCGTGGTGTACCTGATGTGTTCGGCGTCGGCGCCCCCCCGGTAGCGCTGCGGCGCCATCCCCAGCGAACGGGCGCCGTGCTCGTAGAAGGCGCGACTCGAACCGAAGCCCGCCGCGTACACGGCCTCGGTCACGGCCGGCGACGAGGGCAGGATCTCGCGCGCCCGTCGGGCCCGGACGCTGCGCGCGTAGGCGGCCACCGGCACGCCGATCACCTCGGCGAACCGGCGTCGCAGGTGGCGTTCGCTGTAGCCCACCTCGGCGGCGAACGCGACGACGTCGACCGCGCCCTCCTGCTCGAGGCGACGACAGAGCCGGGTCACCGCCTCGAGGGAGGCGTCCACGACACGTCCCTGGTCGGGCCGGCACCGCCGACACGCCCGGTAGCCCGCCCGTTCGGCGTCCGCGAGCGTCGCGAAGAACTCGACGTGGTCGCGGCGCGGCGTTCGCGCGGCGCAGCCCGGTCGACACGCGACGCCGGTGGTCGACACGGCGTAGATGAACACGCCGTCGTAGCGCGTATCGCGCCGCTGTACCACGGCCCACCGTGTCTCGTCGAGCTTCGTCATGACGTGAAATCTACGGGACCCGCGCGGCTCCGGCACTCCGATTACGGACACGTAATTCCTGGGCGCGCGAGCGTTCAATCGAGGCGTTCGATGATCATGGCCATACCCTGACCACCCCCGACGCACATCGTCTCGAGGCCGTAACGCAGGCCCGACTCCTCGAGCGAGTGCAGCAGCGTGGTCATGATGCGCGCGCCGGTCATCCCGAAGGGGTGCCCGAGGGCGATGGCCCCGCCGCGGACATTGAGTTTCTCCAGGGGCACGCCTAAGTGACGCGCGCTCGGCAGCACCTGGGCGGCGAAGGCCTCGTTGATCTCCACCAGGTCGATGTCCTTCATGGTGAGGTGCGCGCGCGCGAGCGCCTGGCGACTCGCCTCGATGGGTCCGAGGCCCATGATCTCGGGGTTCAACCCGCTGAGCCCCGAGGACACGATGCGCGCCCGCGCACGGATTCCGAGTTCTCGCGCGCGGACGTCACTCATCACCACGACCGCGGCGGCTCCGTCATTGAGCGGACACGCGTTGCCCGCGGTGATCGAACCGTCGGGCCGAAAGACGGGGGCGAGAGAGGCGAGGCGTTGCATCGAGGTATCGGCCCGCGGACCGTCGTCGGTGTCGACCACGCGACCGTCACCGCGCGTGAGCGCCACGATCTCGCGGGCGAAGTAGCCGTTGGCCTGATGGGCGACGGCGAGTTCCTGGGAACGAAGGGCGAACTCGTCCATCTGCGACCGGCTGACGCCCTCGAGCTGGGCGACGTTCTCCGCCGTCTGGCCCATGGCGATATAGACGTCGGGCAGACCCGGGGGCGGGGTCCACGTCGCCGCGCCGCTCGCCGAGCGCGCCGCGCTGCGCTCGCGCGCGCTCGCGAATCGGGGGTTGGCGGCCGCGTCGACGTCGGACAGACCCGCGCCGAAGCGCGAGACGGTCTCGACCCCCGCGGCGACGAACACGTCGCCCTCTCCCGCGCGGATGGCGTGGGCGGCCATGCGGATCGTCTGGAGCGAGGAGGAACAGTAGCGGTTGACGGTGACGCCGGGGACGTCGTCGAGGCCCGCGAGGATCGCACTCACGCGCGCCAGGTTGAACCCGGCCTCACCGGCCGGCTGGCCGCACCCCACCAGGAGGTCCTCCACCATGTGGGGGTCGAGTTCGGGTACCTGCTCGAGGACCCGACGCACCACGAAGGCGGTGAGGTCGTCGGGACGTTCGTCCACCAGGGACCCCTTGAAGGCGCGACCGATCGGCGTTCGACCGGCGGCGACGAGGACGGCTTCAGCCACGGCGACCGCCCTACTTCAACTGCAGCGGGCCGGCGTCGTCAAAACCTTGACGAACGCCTTGACCGGCGCGGCGGCTCAGTTGGTGGGGCTCGAAGAGCATCCAGTACGCGTTGCGCGCGTGCTTGCGCGAACGGTTCTCGAAGACGCTGGCCAGGACCTTGGGGTCACTGGCCTCGTCCTCGTGGACGAAGACCTCCAGGATGGGCGTGCCGGTGAGGAGTTGGGCCATCATGATCCCCTGGGCGGCCTCGTGGGCGCACTGCTTGTCGATGGGCGCCGACCCGGGCATGCCCAGGGCGACGACGATGGCGCAGCCGTCCTCGCGAATCATGTTCATCGCCGCCACGGCGAGGTCCTTGAAGCCCGGTACCGTCCGGGCCACCACCTTGAAGGTCGTGTTGTAGCCGGGACAGATCGCCAACTCGTCGCGGGCCGCCTGGCCCATGTCGTAACGCGCGAAGGTGGTATCGACGACCCCGATGCGGATCTTCGGGACCCGTGACTTCTTGGGCGCCTTCTTCTCGGAGGTCTTCTTCTTCTGGCTCTTTTTCATCGTCACTCCCGTCTGCGCCCAAGTCTAGGGAGTCGGTGCTCACGCCAGGTAATTGGTCCCGTGCGAGGGCGGCACCGTGAAGCCGTGACGTTCGAGGTCGTGTTCCCAGCGTTTGATCAGCGTTTCGAGGACGTAGACCCGGGCGAAGTGCTTGTTCTCGCCCGCGACGAGGTCCCAGTGCGCGTGCGCGTGGTCGGTCTCGTCGATCATGTCGCGCACCGCGCGCAGGTAGAGCGGGCGCAGGGAACGGTTGTGCCAGTCGGCCTCGGTGAGTTTCCACTGCTTGGAGGGGGTGCTGGCGCGGTCGTTGAAGCGACGCAGCTGCTCCTCGTCGGAGATGTGCATCCAAAACTTGACCAGGGTCACGCCGTCGTTGACCAGGGCGTCCTCCCACTGGACGATCTCCTTGGCCGACCGGGCGACGGCGTCGGCGTCGATGAGCTGGTCCACGCGCTCGACCAGGAGGCGTCCGTACCACGAGCGGTCGTAGACGGTCATCTCGCCCTCACCGGGCAGCGACGGGGAGAAGCGCCACAGGAAGTGGTGGCGCAGTTCCTCGGGCGTGGGGGTCGCGATCGGCACCACGAGCACGTGGCGCGGGTCGAGGCCCGCGGTCAGTCGACGGATCGCTCCGCCCTTGCCGGCGGCGTCGAAACCCTCGAAGAGCACGATCAGGCCCGGGGCGTGCGCCGCGGGTCCGAGCAGTCCGGCGCTGAAGAGCCGCAAGTGCAGGAGTCGCTTCTGGGCGGCGGCGATGCGTCGCTCGGACTCCTCGACGCCCATCGTCTGGGAGAGGTCTAAATCGTCGAGGCGGTTGCTCATGGGCCTAGTCTGGCACCGGCGGACGGTACTGCACGGTGGGCCCGAGCAGGCGCAGGCTCTCCGCGAAATACGGGTCGCGCAGCGAGGCGAAGACGTCCCAGCGTCGTACGAAGAGATTGCGGTCGCTCAGGGGGTCGAGCCGCCCCCGACTCGACCCGGCGAAGTGCGTGATCACGACGTCGGGGACCATGACGACGTGGGCCCCGTCAGACTGGCTGCGCAGGCAGAGGTCGACGTCGTTCATCACGACCGCGAGCTGTTCGTCCATCCCGCCGAGGTCGAGGTAGCGCGCCCGCGAGATCACCTGGACCGCGCCGGTGACGGCCGCCACGTCGCGTCGCGCCAGCACCCAGTCGTCGTCGACGAGGTAGTTGATGCCCCGGCGCAGGTGTTGGGGATAGGGGGCGATGACGATCCCGTCGTGCTCGTGCACGTCGTGGCGGTCGAGCAGGGTGGCACCGACCACACTGACGTCGGGCAGCGACGCCACGCCCACCAGTTGCTCGAGCCAATCAGGGGTGCGCACGACCGTGTCGTTGTTGAGCGTGACGACGTAGTCGGCATTCGAGTGGGCGACGCCGCGGTTGATGATGGCGGCGTAGTTGAAGGGACCGGGGCAGGGGACCACCCGGTGGGGGGTACGGGCGAAGAACGCGCGCGTGGGCGCCTCGACGGAATCGTTGTCCAAGATCGTGATGGTGAAGTGGGGGTAGCTGCTGGCCTCCACCGATTCGACGCACTGGCGCAGCAGGTCGGCGCGGTCGCGGGTGGGGATGAGGACGTCGACGGTGGGCCACGGGGTGAGTTGGGGCGACCACGTCACCAGCGACGGACGTTCGCCGACGCGGACCCGGGCCGTGACGCCGCGGCGCGCGAGGGCGTCGCTCACGACGCGCACGGTGTCGGCGCCGAGGTCCGGGTGGTGGCGCTCCTCGGGGGTTCGACCGGGCAGCACCATCGCCACGTGGGCGAAGGTGGCCCGCGACTCGAGGAGACGCAGGTAGAGGTCGTGCTCGGCGGCGCGACCCGTCGCGGGCCGCAGGCCCCCCACGCGAGCGACCGCGTCGCGGCGCAGGAGGGCGGGACGACCCACCACGTTGTAGCTGAGCTGGGTGTGGGGCCCGACGACGGGTGCCTTGAGAATCGGAATCGTGGCGAGGTCGCCCACCTCGTCGGCGAAGATCACGTCCGCGTCGCCGCGGCGCGCGTACAGGGCGCCCGCGGTCGCCCGACGCGCGCCCTCGTCGTCGCGGGTGACCAGGAGCCACTCCTTGGAGGTCGTCAGCGCGACGCGAAACTTCTCGAACAGCTCGTCGGGGTCGTCGCCGGAGAGGGCGATGAACTCCACGGCGTCGCGGACGTCGTCACCCGACACGCTCGCCGCGCTCGCCGCGACGTAGTTGACGGGAAAGACGCGCACCGACGCGGGGTCCAGCACCCGCGGCTCGCGCGCGGGCGGACGCAACGCGTCGAAGAGTCGACGCCGCCGGGTGGCGTCCCCTAAGAGGGGGCCCACGAGACGGGCCAGGCGCGACGAGGAGACTCGTCGGACCTGGCGGTGGAACTCGCGCCAGCGCCGAGCCACCTCACGGGGCGTCGCCGCCCGTTCGTCGAGGTCGAAGCGCTCAAATGCTGACACGACGACCTTTCGCTGCCTCGTTCGGTCACGGCCCGAATGGTTGACATTTTACTCGGTCGGGTGGGTGCGCGACGGGGCCCCAAATTCACGCGATCGAGATTGATTTGGCCCTCACGGGTTCGCGGCGGCGGCTATGTTGTTGCCAATTTGAGAATTTCCTAATTGAAGGTGATATCCAACAGAAAGAGGCCGTTGTGTCTGAAACCGTTGTTCCCAGCTCTTCGAGTGCCCACGAGCATTCACTGAAATCGGGGGTCCTCGGACTCTTCGATTCCGCGATCATGGGCATCGCGGGTTCCGCACCCGCGTATTCAATCTCGGCCACGACCCTCTTCCTCTTCGCGGCGGTGGGCGTGGGGGGCGCGGCGTCGCTGCTCTACTGCGGGTTCTTCATGTTCGGCATCGTCTTCGCGTTCAACTATCTTTCAAAATCCGAGTCGAGTGCCGGGGCGACCTACTCGTGGGTGCGGCGTGCCCTGCACCCCTTCCTCGGGTACATGGCGGGATGGGCGTTGATCGTCTCCGCGCTGATCTTCATGGTCATCGCCACGTTCCCGGCCGGTTCCAACGTCCTCGACATCGTGCGACCCTCGCTCGCGTCGAACAAGACCCTGATCACCGTCCTCGGCGCGGCCTTCTTCTTGTCGATGGTGTGGGCGGTGGCCGCGGGGGTCACCGTGACGGTCAAGATCCAGATCATCATGTCGAGTATCGAGATCGCCCTGTTGTTGCTCTTCGCCGGACTCGCCCTGTTCCATTCGCACAAGCTGGGGGCGCCCTTCTCGTGGAGCTGGTTCTCGCCCAACGTGTTCAAGACCTCCTCGGGAAATACCTTCTTCGCGGGGGCGCTGCTCTCGGCCTTCTACTACTGGGGCTGGGACGTGACGGCCAACCTGAACGAGGAGACCAAGTACGGGCCCTCGGAGGGAAACCAGCGGGTCCCGATGTCGACCTCGGGCCTGGGGGGCATCCTCGGCACCATCGTCGTGTTCTTGTTGTTCGAGATCTTCACCATCGGTTCGACGATGGTGATCCCGGCGAAGGACATGGGTTCGAATTCGCCGTACTCCGCGGACATCTTGGCGCACTTGGGTCAACTGGTCGCCCCGGGGTGGTTCGGCAAGCTCATCGTGGTGGGCGTGCTGCTCTCCACGGTGGCGACCCTCGAGACCACGCTGATCCAGGTCACGCGCACGATGTTCTCGATGGGCCGTGACAAGACGCTGCCCGAGGCGCTGGGGCGTGTGCACCCGGCGCGGCGCACCCCGATCGTCTCGACCATGGTGGTCACGGTGATCTCCCTGGCGCTCTTCGTGGGTTCGCAGTACATCGGGTCGGTCTACAACATCCTCCAAGACGGCTACTCGGCGATCGGCATCCAGATCTGCATCTACTACGCGTTGGCCGGTTTCTCGGTCCTCGTCCTGTACCGACGCCAGCTCTTGAAGTCGGTGAAGAACTTCATCTTCATGGGTCTGTGGCCGCTGTTGGGCGCGATCTTCATGACCGTCGTCTTCTTCAAGGTCCTCCCGGGACTCAACACCACGACCAAGGTCGTGGGGCTGGGTTCCATGGCGCTGGGTCTGGTGCCGATGGTGTGGTACTGGTTGAAGAAGGCACCGTACTTCGAGATGCCCGCCAAGGAGGACCGTCACGCCATCCTCTTGGAGATCGAGCAGAACCTGTAGGGGAGCGGGGCCCGTCGCGCACGAGGCGGGCCCCTCGCTCACCCCGGGGTGACGAATCGACGGATGTGGGCGAAGAGCGCCAGGTCCAGCGCGGCCAGCGCGGCGAAGGCGTAGGGGATGGCGTGGGTGCCGAAGTGCGCGACGAGGAAACTCACGCCCCCCGGGCCGATGACGCCCCCCGACATCATGGCGAACAAGACGAAGGTCACACCGTCGCTGTCGTGGGGGAGGAGTCGGGTGAACCAGACCAGGCCCATCGGGAAGACGGAGGCCAGGATGAGGCCGAGCAGCGGGTAGCTGACCAGGGCCACGCGGTTCGACGTGGCCGCCAGGTCGGCCACCACCGCGAGGGCGAGACCACCGAGGATGAGGCGCTGGGCGCTGAGGACGCGGTGCAGCGCACCCCCGAGACTCCGACCCAGGGTCATGCCGACCCAGAACCCCGCGGTCACGACGCTCCCGACCGAGGGGGAGTAGCCACCGCGCTGGAGTTGGGCCGACATCCAACCCGACGCGCTGGTCTCCAGGGCCACGTAGACGACGTAGGCCGCGACGAACGACGCGATGATGGACCAGCGCGCCGTCGCGGGGGCGTCGCGGCGACGCGCGTGTTCCCCGGTGGCCAGGGCCGGGGCGTGTACTCCCGCGTTGAACGTGGTGAGGCTCACCGCGATGACGGCGACGCCGACCAGGACGGCGGCGAAATTACCCGGGTGCACGACGACCAGGAGGAGCGGGCTGATGACCGCCCCGAGACCGTAGCCGGCGTTCACGATGCTGAGTCGATGCGCTCGACCCGAGGCGCCGGTGCGCGAGAGCAGCACGTTGATGCTCATGTCGAGGGCGCCGAAGCCCACGCCGAGCAGGAAGATACTGGCGAGGAATATCGGCCAGGCGTGTACCAGACCCGAGCAGAGGCTGCCCGCCGCAACGGTGATCAGCGACGCCGACAGGACGCGTCGACCCGTGGAGTGGCCGAGCCCCCAACGGCCCGGCACCACGCCGATCAACCCACCGACGAAGTAGACGCTCACGACTTCGCCCGCGCGCGGCAGGGACACCGCGAAGTGGTGTGAGAAAGTGACCAGCAGCGGCCCGAACAGTGCCGACGTCGCGCCGAGCAGAATGAAGGCGCTCGTCAAGTTACTCAGGGCCAGGGTGGTGAGCTCGACCTGGGTCGACGCGGCGAGTGGCGGGGGCGCTGAGGACACGATCTCTCCTTGGGGGCGGTCCTCGATGGTACTCCCCGACCGGCGGGCCCTCGGTGCGGGTCCGTCGTCGGGGCGCGTCGCCCCGGGCGGTCGCGCCGGCTGGTTCATCGAGGGCGCGCGGTTACATCGCCGTTACCGCCTAGAAACGTGGCGGACACACTCGCGTCGTAGGTTGTGAGAATGGGAGTCGCCTTCGAAGATGATGCGTCGGGCGCGTGGAACGAGATGTTCTCGTCCCCGGGTCAACCGCGGCCTATCTACGAGCGGCTCCTCGCCGATCTCAACGCCTACCAACCCCAAGAACTCCACCAGCGCGCCGAGCAACTCGCGCGGACCTTCATCGACCGCGGCGTCACCTTCGCCCACAGTGGTGAGGAGCGGCCCTTCCCGCTCGACCTGGTGCCGCGCATCCTCGGGGCCCTGGAGTGGGATCGCCTCGCGCGCGGCATCGCCCAGCGGGTCCTCGCCCTCGAGGCGTTCCTCGCCGACGTCTACGGTGACGGACGCATCTTCGACGAGGGGTTGATGCCGCGTCGCGCGGTGACGTCGAGCCCCCACTTCACCCGGGCGGCCTTCGGTATCGCGCCGCCCAACGGCGTTCGCATTGCGGTGGCCGGGATCGACCTCGTCCGCGACGAACACGGTAACTTCTGCGTGCTCGAGGACAATGTGCGGATCCCCTCGGGCGTGAGTTACGTCATCGAGAACCGTCGCGCCATGACCCAGGCGTTCTCCGCCCTCTTCTCGGATCACCGCGTGCACCCGGTGGACTCCTACCCCTCGCGGCTCTTCGCGGCGCTCCTGGCCGCGGCGCCCGTCAAGGCGGTGGACCCCGTGATCGTGGTGTTGAGTCCCGGGGTGTTCAACGCCGCCTACTTCGAGCACGTGCTGCTGGCGCGCATGATGGGCGTGGAGTTGGTGGAGGGCCGCGACCTAGTGTGTCGCTCGAATCACGTGTACATGCGCACGACGAACGGCGAGCGCGCGGTGCACGTGATCTACCGTCGCGTCGACGACGACTGGCTCGATCCGCTGCAGTTCCGCCCCGACACCGTCATCGGGGTGGCGGGGGTGGTGAACGCCGCGCGCGCGGGCCACGTGGTGATCTCCAACGGCATCGGTAACGGCGTGGCCGACGACAAGTTGATCTACACCTACGTCCCCGCGTTCATCCGCTTCTACCTGGGCCAGAAGCCCCTCCTCGACAACGTCGAGACCTACCGACTCGAAGACGACGAGGCGCGCGCCGAGGTGCTCGGCCACCTCGAACGCTACGTGGTCAAACCCGTCGACGGTTCGGGGGGCAAGGGCATCGTCATCGGCCCGGCGGCCACCAAGGCCGAGCTCAAGAGCCTGCACCGGGCGGTCAGCGCGTCACCGCGCAGCTACATCGCCCAGCGCCCGGTCGCCCTCTCCACGCACCCCACCCTGGTGAACGACACCATCGCCCCGCGTCACATCGACCTGCGACCTTTCGCGGTGAACGACGGCGAGGAGGTGTGGGTGCTCCCCGGCGGCCTCACCCGCGTGGCACTCGGGGCCGGGGACCTCATCGTCAACTCCTCGCGCGGTGGGGGGTCCAAGGACACTTGGGTCCTCAATGACGAGGCGATACCCTACCGCGGCGCGGTGCCGCCCGCGAGTGCGCGTTCGCGGCGCTACGCGGCGCCCCCGCGCCAAAACGACGAGTACGTCGTGGAGCAGGGCGAACAGTGAGCGAACGCGGCATGCTCTCACGACTCGCCGAGTCATTGTTCTGGATCGGTCGCTACATCGAACGCGCCGACGACACCGCGCGCATCGTCGACTCCTACGTGCACCGCATGGTCGAAGACCCGTTCAACGACGAGAGCGCCACGTGCCGTTCACTCTTCGCCATCTTGGGTATCAGCGTCGACGCCGAGCGACTGCGCACGCCCGAGACCCTCCAGACCATCGCCTACGACGTCGAAAACCCCAATTCCATCGCGGGCGCCCTGAACGGGGCCTTCGAGAACGCGCGGCGCAGTCGCGACTACATCTCCTCGGAGATGTGGGTGGCGCTCAACACCACGCGCAACGAACTGCCCAAGCACGAACGGCGCGCGCGCGACCTGGGTCCGTCGACCTACCTGACCTACGTGCGCGAACGCACCGCGCTCCTGGCCGGACTCACGGACGCGACCCTGAGTCACGACGACGGGTGGCGCTTCGTGGTACTGGGGAGAAACCTCGAGCGCATCGACATGAGTGCGCGCCTCCTGCACAGTCGGGTGGT
>JAKCEC010000203.1:0-1661 GCA_021841725.1 Actinomycetes bacterium
GTCGAAGTACGAGAATCGTCCACGACGCGTCGGCCGTTTCGCTGAGATCGACCGCGACCGTATGGCGTGAGTCGTGTCGCCGCCCGCGGTAAGTGAAACACGGACCGCGGCGGCGTCAGTGGGCGACCACCGGAGCGTCGCCGCCGAGTCCGAGGTCGGGCGCCCCCGAGCGCAGGATGACACCCGAGACGATCGCACCGCCTAAGAAGATGAACGCGGAGACCACGAACGAGGTGGTGTAGCTGTGCACCGCGGCCGCCTTCTCGTTGAGCGGGTTTACGGCCCGACCCACCATGTAGGAGGTCAGGGCGCTCGCGGCCAGCGTGTTGAGCAGCGCGGTCCCGATGGAACCACCGATCTGCTGGGAGGTGTTGACCAGCGCGGAGGCCACGCCGGCGTCGTGGGGTCCGACGCCGAGCGTCGCGGTGTTATAGGCCGGCGCGAAGATGAAACCCATGGCCAGACCAATCACGATCAGGGGCAACAGCACGCCCCCGGCGTAGGTCGAGTGCACCGTCAGGTTCGACAACCAAAAGAGGCCCGCCGCCGCCATGGTCATCCCGAGGGGGATCAACGGACGTGGTCCGTACTTGGGCAGGAGTTTGATGTTGGAGAGTTGGGCGGTCGCGGTGAGGGCGAAGATCATGGGCAGGAACGCCAGACCCGTCTTGACGGCGGAGAAGCCCAGTGACAATTGCAGGAAGTAGGTGAGGAACAAGAACATCCCGAACATGCCCACGCCCGCGACCAGCATCGCGAACAGCGACCCGCCGCGATTACGGTCCGCCAAGACCCGCAGCGGCAGGAGGGGGAACTTGGTCCGGGCCTGCACGAAGAAGAAGTACCCCAACAAGAGCGCGGCCACCACGAAGGAACCCACCGTGTAGCGGTCGTGCCAGGAGGTGGTCTCCACGTGGCTGAAGCCGTAGACCAGGGCGAAGAGACCGATGGTCACCGACAGGACGCCCCGGATGTCGAGGGGGTCGTGGTCGGTCCCGCGGTCGCGCTTGAGCAGCGCCACCGAGCCCGCGATCGCCACGCCCGCGAAGACCAGGTTGACCAGCAGGGTCCAGCGCCACGAGGCGTAGGTGGTCAAGACGCCGCCGAGGATGAGACCGATGGCCCCGCCCGCGCCGGCGACGGCCCCGTAGATACCGAAGGCCTTGCCTCGTTCGTCGGGATCGGTGAAGGTCGTCGTCAGCAGGGCCAGCACCGCGGGCGCCAACAGCGCGCCGAAGACACCCTGGACGGTACGCGCGGTCACCAGTTCGGTGAAGTTCTGGGCCGCGGCACCACCCGCGGACGCGAGGGCGAAGCCCGCGAGACCGAGCATCAACGCATTCTTACGTCCGATGTAGTCCGACACCCGTCCCCCCAGCAGCAAGAGGCTGCCGAAGGCCAGCGAGTAGGCCGTAACGATCCATTGACGGTCGGCGTTGGAGAAATTCAGCGCGTGCTGGGCGGTGGGCAACGCGATGTTCACGATGGTGCCGTCCAGGATCACCATCAACTGTGCGATGCTCAGCACCGCGAGGATCCACCACCGCTGGCGGTGGGCGCGTTCGTGTTCGGTCTCTGGTTTCGTCACGCTGGCCCCCGTCTCCTCGTACTCGGCAATCTCCACAATCATTCTCCTTCTTCGCGGGTAAACTGGAGTCATT
>JAKCEC010000203.1:1671-2505 GCA_021841725.1 Actinomycetes bacterium
TTCCACTATAGCGATATACGGAGGTTATTGCTCCACTTTTTTATCACCGCCCTGTACTATGGAGAGAGGAGCACCGCATGAGCATGGACATCGAGAATAACCCCCGGCCGCTGCGCGCGGACGCGAAGCGTAATCTCACCAAGATTCTCGACGCAGCGGCCCTCGTCTTCGCCGAAAAAGGCCTCGACGCCACGCTGGACGAGGTGGCGGCGGTCGCGGGCGTCGGGGTCGGCACCGTCTATCGCCGATTCCCCGACAAGGACGCGCTCATCGGGGCGCTCTTCGACAACGCCATCGACGAGATCGTCAACCTGGCCAACACCGCGCCGCGCCACGGTGACGCCTGGGAGGCACTGGTGTGGTTTCTCGAGGAGGCCCTCCAGCGCCAGTGCGCCAATCGGGGCCTGCGTGACGTCGTCGTGGGATCGTCGTTCCCCATCGACCGGATCGAGGCCGCCAAGCAGCGACTCTCGCCGGCCCTCGCCCACCTCGTCGAGAACGCGCAGCGCGACGGCTTCCTGCGCGACGACGTCGTCAGTGCAGATTTCCCGATCATGGAGATGATGATCAGTTTCCTCGGCAACATGACGGCGCACGTGGCACCCGACCTCTGGCGTCGTTACCTGACCATCATCCTCGACGGACTCGTGGTGTCGCGCAACTCACCCAGCCCCCTGGGTGCGTTGCCCGACGACACCGTGATGGGCGAAGCGATGCGCTCCGCGCACCGACACGCGCGTCGCGCCTAAGCGTCGACGCCGCGCCCGGCGCTACCACTCCACTCCCGTCACCTCCTGCGACACCCGCCAGAGGTCCGCGGCCAGTTGCGCCTCG
>JAKCEC010000020.1 GCA_021841725.1 Actinomycetes bacterium
GGAACGCGCCCAGCGCGTCGGCGACCTCCTCGAACGCGTGGGCATCGCCCACCTCGCCGATCGTTACCCCAACGAACTCTCCGGCGGCGAGCAGCAGCGCGTCGCCCTCGCGCGCGCGCTCTGCGCGCGCGTGGGACTGGTCCTCTTCGACGAACCCCTCTCGAACCTCGACGCCGACCGCCGCGACCAACTGCGCATCGAGATCGCCACCCTCACGCGCGACGCGGGGGTCACCGCCGTCTACATCACCCACGACCAGTCCGAGGCCTTCGCCCTGGCCGACCGCGTGGGGGTGCTGCGCAACGGTGAATTGGTGCAGTACACCCGACCCGAGAAGATCTACCGTCACCCCAAGAGCGCCTTCGTGGCGCGCTTCACCGGCATCGCCGGGGAGTTCGCGGTCCAGCGGGTGCGCGAGGTGAGCGACAAGCGCGTGGAAGTCCAGCTCCCGTTCGCGCCGCACCTCTGTATCGAGGCGACCAAATCCGAGAACAGCCCCTACGACACCGATCCGCACCTCTTCGTGCGCGCCGCGGGCGTCACCCTGGTGCCCCCGACCTCGAGCGCCGGTGCGCCGGGGGTGATCCGGGACGTCGCCTACAACGGTCGCGGCTACGAGCACGTCATCGACGTCGGCGAGAAGGAGACCCTGACGAAGGTCTATTCGCCCGATCGCTACGAGCGCGGCGACTGCGTCAAGGTAATGTTTGACCCCGTGTCGTGCTTCGTCATGAACTCCCAGGAAGGGGCGTGATTCCGTGATCGCAACCACCGTATCCTCCGGTGTCGTCGTCTTAGTCGGCGCCGTGTTCCTCGCCTGCGCCGTCGAAATGGTCGAAGCCCTGACCATCGTCTTCGCCGTCGGCCACACCCGCGGGTGGCGCTCGGCCTTCGAGGGGGTGGGCGCCGCCCTCGTGGCCCTCACCGCCCTGGTCGCGGTCTTCGGACCGGCGCTGATCCACGTTCCCCTGACCTGGCTGCGTTTGATCGTGGGCGGGGTCTTGTTGATCTTCGGAATGCAGTGGCTGCGCAAGGCCATCCTGCGCTCGAGCGGTCTCAAGGCCAAGCACGACGAGGACGCCATCTACCAAGAGACGGTGGCGGAGTTGGAGAACGTCGCACCGGGCACCAACCGCGACCGGGTCGCGTTCGTCATGGCCTTCAAGGGGGTCTTCTTGGAGGGCCTGGAGGTCGTGATCACGGTGCTGACCCTGGGGACGTCGGCGCACCGACTCGGTCTGGCGTCGGCCGTCGCGGCGGTGGCGCTGGTCCTGGTGGCCGTCGTCGGCGCCGTCGTCGCCCGGCAACTCTCGAGCGTCCCCGAGAACGCCATGAAGATGAGCGTGGGGGTCCTGCTGGTGACCTACGGGACCTTCTGGGTCGGCGAGGGCCTCAAGGTGCGCTGGCCCGGCAACGACTCGTTCCTCCTCGCCTTCGTCGGTATCTACGCGCTGGTGTGCTGGATCCTGGTGGCCCTCATCAAGCCCAAGAACCCCTCGAGCCCGGTGAAGGTGGACGCGTGAAGGATCGACCCCTGTTCCTGCGGTTGCTCCGGGGCTTCGCGATGTTCTGGTGGGACTTCTTAGTGGGCGACACGCCCGAACTCTTCGTCGCCGCGCTGGTCATCATCGCGACGGTGGCGCTGCTCAGCGAGCGCTGGCACGACAACGCGGTGGCGGTGGTGGCGCTACCCGTGCTGGCGATCGCCGCCCTGGCGCTGTCGGTGCGGCGCGCCAGCCGGGCGACGAAGCGTTAGTAGCCCTAGGCGAAGGCGGCGTCGAGGGTGATCACCGTGCCGGTGAGCGCCTTGGACACCGGGCAGGACGCCTTGGCCGCCTCGGCCACGTCGCGGAACCCCGCTTCGTCGAGGCCGTCCATGACGCCGCGCACGGTCAGGTGGATGCCCGCGATTCGAAAGCCCCCGGCCGGATCGGGCTCCAGGGTGACGTCGGCGCTGACGTCGAGGGTGCCCGGCGTCGCGCCGGCGCGCGCGATCAGCGCGGAGCACTGCATGGCGTAACACGCCGAATGCGCGGCGGCGATGAGCTCCTCGGGGCTGGTGACCCCTTCGGCGTCGTCGGCGGCGCGCCGCGGGAAGTTGACCTCGAAGTGGCCGGCGCCGCTACTGGCCAGTCGCACGACGCCCGATCCGTCGTTGAGGCCACCGGTCCAGTGGGTCTGCGCGTTACGTGTCGGCATGCGAAATCTCCTGTCGTTAGTTCGTCCGAGGGCATCCTAGTGACCCGTCGCCGGATCCCGCCGCCACCCCGCGGGGGTGCTACGACGCGGGGCGCGCTCCGAAACGGTTGGGCTCCACGCTCGGCTGGGCGAGCAGGTACCAGTTGAACAGGGGCACCAGGACCCACCAGCCCACGTGGTTGGTGTCGTGCAGTCGGCGCACGGCGACGGCCACCGACGGGACAACGAGGCCGAAGTCGTAAACGAGGTAGAGGTGGGTGAAGAAGATGACGATCACCCAACCGATGCACCACGCCAGGACCCAGTACCAGTACTCGGCGCGCGAGGCGCGACCGTTGAAGACGGCGTACTTCTGGAGCCCGCTGCGTATCGCTTGATTGATGCCCACGTCGTCTCCTTGTGTCGTGCTTACAAACTACCGAGGTCCCCACGCCGTGGCGTGATCAGCCGGTGTTGCGCAGTCCGGTCGCGATGCCGTTAATCGTCAAGAGCAGGGCGCGTTGGAGGGTGTCGTCGACGGGACCGTCGTTCTCTCGTTGGGCGCGCACGCGCTCGAGGAGTTGGATCTGCATGAGCTGCAGGGGGCGCAGGTAGCGGTCGCGCGTCTCGAGCGTGGTCGCGAGCAGGGTCTGAGATTCTAGGAGTCGTGCGCCGCCGGTGATGTTCAAGAGCTCGCGCACGGTCACCTCGTGCTCGGCCACGATCATCTCGAAGAGGTAGTGCAACGCCGGGTCCACCAGGTGCTCGACGTAGTGGCGCGCGACGTCGAGGTCGGTCTTGGCCAGGGTCATCTCGACGTTCGAGATGAAGGTCGCGAAGAAGGGCCACTCGCGGTACATCTGGTGCAGGTCCTCCTCGTGGCCGGCTTCGCGCGCCGCCCGCAGGCCCGAACCCACGCCGTACCAGCCCGGCACGATCTGGCGCGACTGCGTCCACCCGAAGACCCAGGGGATCGCGCGCAGGGACTCGATGCCGTCCTCGCCCGTGACGCGCCGCGCGGGACGTGAACCCATGTGCAGGTTGGCGAGCTCGGTGACCGGGGTGGAACTGGTGAAGTAGGCGGGGAGGTTCGCGTCGCCCACCAGGCGCCGGTAGACCGGCAGGGAGGTGTCGGCGACGAGCGACATGGTGGCGTTCCAGACGTCGAGTTTGAGCGGGTCGACCCAGGGCTTGGTGTGAAAGACCACCGCTTCGAGCACGGCCGCCAGGAGCAACTCGAGGTTCTCGCGCGCGAGGGAGGGCAACAGGTACTTGTCGGAGATCACCTCGCCCTGTTCGGTGATCTTGATCGAACCGTTCAAGACGCCGTAGGGCTGGGCCAGGACGGCGTCGTGGGTGGGTCCGCCCCCGCGCCCCACGCTGCCGCCGCGACCGTGGAAGAGGCGCAGGTGGATGCCGTGACGCGCGGCGACGTCGCGCAGCTGGCGCTCCGCCAAGTGGATGCCCCACTGCGAGGCGGTGATGCCGGCGTCCTTGTTGGAGTCGGAGTAGCCCAACATGATCTCTTGCTCGTCGCCGCGTAACTCGACGAGCCGGCGGTAGCCGGGGACACCCAAGAGGGTCTCGAAGATCTCGCCGGCGTGGTGCAGCTCGTCGAGCGTCTCGAAGAGGGGGGCGAAGCCGACGCGCGCGACGCCGGAGGCGAGGTCGACTAGTCCGGCCTCGCGCGCGAGCACCACCGCCGCCAGGAGGTCGTCAGCCCCCTTGGTCATGGACACGATGTAGGTCTCGCACGCGTGGGTCCCGAAGTGGTCGATGATCTCGCCGATGGCGAGGAAGGTGCGGAAGGTCTTGAGGTTGACGTCGGCGAGGGGGCCCGGGTAGGAGAACAGGGGCCGACGCGAGTCGAGCTCGCGACTCAGCACGGCCAGTCGCTGGGGACGCGTCAACGACTCGTAGCGGTCGGGGATCTCCTCGAGCCGGTCCATGAGGACGGCCAGGACCGCGTGGTGGGCGTGCGCGTGCTCGCGCACGTCCAGGGTGGTGAGGGTGAGGCCGAAGGCCGACACCGTGATGAGGGAGCGCTCGAGGGTGCCGCGCGCCAGGCGTTCGGACCCGTTCTCGATGAGCGAGTCGTAGAGCAGCGTCAAGTCGTCGAGTAACTCCTGGCTCGAGGCGTAGTCGAGTCCGGCGCGGTGACGACCGCGCTGTTCCATCCGGCGCTGGGTCTCCTCGAGGCGCACGCGAATGCAGCTCAACTTGAGTCGGTAGGGCTCCTCGGCGTTCAGTCGCAGGTACCGCGACTCCGGGTTGAGGCGGGTGAGGTCGTCGGCCAGGGAGAGCCGCAACGCCTCCGAAATGCCGACGTGCTGCGTGGAGACCGAGATCTCGTCCATCAACTTGCCCAGCATGGCGCGCAGCGCGCGCACGGCGAAGTCCAGGGCCAGGTCCACCACCGAGGCCGTCACCTCCGGGGTGACGAAGGGGTTGCCGTCGCGGTCGCCGCCGATCCAGGTGCCGAAGGTGAGGGGACGACTGCTCGGCGCGAGCGACACGCCCAGACGCTCGGCGTTGGAGACCAACTGTTCCAGTACGTCGGGGACGACGCTGCGCATGAGGTGGTCCACGTAGTGCAGGGCGTTGCGCGCCTCGTCGAGCACCTCGGGTCGTTCGAGGCGTAGTTCGTCCGTCTGCCAGAGGGTGTCGATCAACTCGGCGGCTCGGCGCTGTCGCAACGTCTCGCGCAGGGGCGAGTTCGTGGCGCTGGACTCGTCGAGCAACGTGCTGATGGAGCGAAGTTTCAACAGCACCGAACGACGGGCGGCCTCGGTGGGGTGGGCGGTGAAGACGGGGCGCACGGCCAGGTTGTGGACGGCCGCCGCCACGTCATCCCTGGTCACGGTGCCGGCGTCGATGGCCGCCAGGATCTCGTCAGCGACGCGGGCGAGCGGGCCGTCGTCGTCGTTACGTCGCTGGCGACCCTGGCGGGCGCGGTGCGTCTGCTCGGTGACGTTGGCGAGGTGGAAGTACGCCGAAAAGGCCCGGACCAACTGACTGGCGGTCGCCAGGTCGAGGTTCTCGAACTCGCGGAACGACGACGCCATGTCGCGACCCGCGCTGGAGCGCACCGATTCGACCAGGGCCAGGAACTCCTCGCCCTCCTGGCGGCGCAGGGTGTCGTCGAGCAGGGCCGCGAGAGCACTCAGGTCGCCGTAGAGGGCGTCGCGGTCGTCGAACACGGTGGAGGACGCGGAGAGAACCGATCGCGCCGTCAGTGCGGATGGTTCAGTCATCTCACAACGTTACAAAAAATCTTCAACTCGCCGTTCCAGGGGCCGACGATCGTGGTGCCCGGGCACCGTGACGGCGCGCGGCGACCCACTGAAACGCCTGCTCGCTGCCCCAGGGGGTGCGGTGGATCTCGTGGCGTTGGTCGACGACGGAGAAGTCGTCCCCGAGGAGGGCGGTCAACTCCTCGGGGCCGTAGCGCGTGACCGGGAGTCCCGAGCAGGACTCGGGTCCGTCGAGGGCGAAGACGCCGATCACGACCGCGCCGTCGGGGGCGAGGACCCGACGCAGGGTGCGCGCGTAGAGCGCGGCGAGGTCGGGGGCTAAGAAGTGCAAGACCGCGCGGTCGTGCCAAACGTCGAAGCGGCGCGAGCTGACCCACGTCGTGACGTCCGCCGGCACCATCGTCACGACCTCGCGGCCCGAGCGCGCGCGCGTGGCGGCCAGCGCGTTCGCCGCGAG
The DNA here is from genome assembly GCA_021841725.1 of Actinomycetes bacterium. Classification (GTDB taxonomy): domain Bacteria; phylum Actinomycetota; class Acidimicrobiia; order Acidimicrobiales; family RAAP-2; genus RAAP-2. Next base: position 5,890 of record JAKCEC010000020.1, read on the forward strand.
ATCCAACACGGTGAGGTCGCGCAGGCCGCGCGCGAGCAGGTGGTCGACCAACTCGGACTCGCCGGCGCCGACGTCGATCAGGGACGTGTCGGGGGTGACGCCGAGCACCTCCAGGAGGGACAGCGAGGTCGTGGGCTCATCCTCGGACCAGCTGCGCTGGGCGACGTCGCGGGTGGCGTACACCTGTTCCCAGTGGTCACTCATCTCGAAGGTTCCTCCACTACCGCATCGTGAAATCACAAAGAGCCCGGGAGGGGGCCCGGGCTCTTTGGTACTACTCCGGCTGTGCTACACGATGGTAGTGTCGTCGACCCTTCGGTAGTGCCGGAGTCCTAGGAGCGACAACACCAGCATCAGTGCTGCCGCGATGAATGCGCCAATCGCTGCGTACATCGCGATTTGGCCGAATGTCCAGTAGCCGTACGCGTTCAGGAGTGAACCGCGCAACATGGTGCCCTTGAAGATGGTGGCGACCTGATCGGCGAGGGCCGTGTTGCTCGGGTCGGCCTGGGCCTTCGCGCTCAATTGGGAGTAGGTGAGGCCGTTGCCGATTTCCTGGAGGTGCACGGCGATGAAGTCGTTCGCGTAGACCTCGGCCTGGGCCCCCGTCAACATCTGCTGGCCGGCGTACTGCGACACCGACGGGATCATGGACGGGGTGATCTCGGTGCCGACCTTGGCGTCCTTGAAGGCCGCGGCGGGCGGGAAGAAGATCTTCTGCTCGGCCAACTGGGTCGTCACCTGGGAGTTGGCGAAGTTGTACCCCCAGAGCAACAGCGAACCGGCGCCGATGAGGGTCGCGGTGAGCACCACTCCCACCCAGGTAAGTAGTAAGTCCAAAGTGCGGCGCTTCATCGTTGAGGTCCTTTCTTTAGGTACCTCCCATATTGTGCAATAGTTCACAAGCGCCGGACGTCCGCGCTCTAGGGCCGGATGTCATAACCGTCGGACCGAATGACTACAGCGTGATGCCCAATCGGGCGAGGAATCCGACGCCCATCACCGCGGCCTCGCAGCCGACCGCCGCGAGCGCGGCGAGGTCGCCGTCGTCGCGGACCCCCCCGGCGGCCACCACCTTGAGACCGCTGGCGCAGACCCGCTCGTAGAGTTCCAGGTCCGGTCCACTCATCGTGCCGTCGCGGGCGATGGCGGTGACGTGCAGGCGGGTCACCCCCGCCTCACGGCAACGCTGGACCGCCTCGTCGACACCGAGTTGGGTGGACGCGAGCCAGCCCTTGACCGCGAGGACGCCGTCGCGGACGTCGAGGGCGGCGACCAGGCGATCGCCCAGCGCGTCGACGTAGGTCGTGAGGGCGTCGGCGTCGGCCCACAGCGCCGTGCCGAGGATGACGCGCTGGGCTCCCGCGGCCAGTACCGAGTGGGCGACGTCGAGGGTGCGGATGCCCCCCGACACCTGCAGGGGGATGGCGCCGGCCGTCCGGGCGCACCGGGCGATGACCTCGGTACGCAGGGCGCCGTCGCGGGCGCCCTGGAGATCCACGACGTGGATGAGGGCGGGTTGGGTCGCGACGACGCGCGCGAGGAACTCGTCGAGGGGCTGTCGAAAGAGGACGCGGTCGTAGTCGCCTCGTTCGAGGCGGACGGCGAAATCGCCGAGGAGGTCGATGGCGGGGATCAGTTGCATAGCAGCGTGTTAATACGCTAGCATGTTGGTATGACGAGTGGCAAGGTGCTCCCAGCCGAGGCGCACGACGAGACGATGGAGCGCTTCGACGAGTTGGTGGCCGCCTTCGTCCGCTTGCGCGATCCCGTCGTGATGGCGGCCTTCTTGCACGACCTGTGCACCACCGCGGAACTCGACGCCATGGGCCAACGGCTGCAGGTCGCGCGCCTGGTGGGCGACGCCGTGCCGTACCAGGAGATCTCTCGTCGCACCGGCGCGTCGACGGCCACCGTCACGCGCGTGGCGCACTGGTTGCGCTACGGCGAAGGCGGGTACCAAGCAGTACTGAAGCGAGGACGCAAATGAACCGACGATTGACCCTAGCCATGCCGTCCAAGGGTCGCCTACGCGAACCGTCATGGTCGCTCCTCGAAGCCACGGGGGTAGCCCCCCAGGAACCCGGCGAGCGGGTGCTGCAGACATTCTGTCGCAACGCCGATATCGACCTCTTGTTCGTGCGGGCCGACGACGTGCCCGAGTACGTGCAGGACGGCATCGTGGACTGCGGCATCACCGGACTGGACCTGGTGAGTGAGCGCGACTTCGACGTCGACGTGCTGCTGCGGTTGGGCTACGGTACGTGCTCACTGCAGGCGGCGGTGTCGACGGAGGACCCGGCCGAGAGCTTCGCCGACCTCGACGGGCGCCGCATCGCCACTTCGCACCCGCGTATCGCGGCGCAGTGGATCGCCGAACAGGGCCTCAGCGCCGAGATCGTGCGGGTCACCGGCTCGGTCGAGATCTCCCCTCGACTCGGACTGGCCGACGCCATCATCGACTTGGTCTCCACGGGCTCGACGCTGCGCACGAACGGACTGCGATCGCTCGGCACCCTGTTCGAGTCCGAGGCGGTGCTGGTGGGGCGACGTGGTTCGAGCGACCACGAGGCCCAGAGCACTCTGACGATGTTGCTCGCCTCGGTCATCAACGCGCGCGCCACGCGGTACCTGCTGTGCAACATCGCCCAGGAGCGCCTCGACGAGGTGACGGCGCTCCTGCCCACGACGGGGTCGCCCACCGTGATGGCCCTGGCCACCCCCGGCGTCGTCGCGGTGCACGCGCTCGTCCCGGCGGCGCAGATCTGGTCCCTCCTCCCCCAATTACAAGCCTGTGGCGCGAGTTCCATCCTCACGCTGCCCGTCGAAAGAATGATGCCATGAGTTCACCCGTGAAGACCGATCGGCCCGTCACGATCGAAGAGATCGTCGCTGACGTGCGCTCGCGCGGTGACGCGGCGCTCGTGGAGTGGAGTCGGCGCCTGGACCAGACCACGGCCGACGCGCCCCAGCGGGCCGTGGCCTACGGCGACGTCCCCATCGCCGCCATCATGGACGCGGCGCAGTCGGTGCGTACCTGGCACGCGGCCCAGCGTCCGCGCGACGTGACCCTCGAGGTCTCACCGGGCGTGACGCTCGAACGCCGTTGGAGCCCCATTCGTTCCGTGGGCGTCTACGTGCCCAAGGGACTGGTGTCCTCTCTCATCATGGGCGCGGTGCCCGCCCAGGTGGCGGGGGTTGAGCGCATCGTGGTCTGTACGCCGCCGAGCGGCGCGCCGGCGGTGGCCGCCGCGGCGGCCCTGCTGGGAATCGACGAGGTGTGGGCCCTCGGGGGCGCCCAGGCCATCGCCGCCATGGCCTACGGCACCGAATCCATCGCGGCGGTGGACAAGATCGTCGGGCCCGGCGGCGGTGCGGTGAACACCGCCAAGTTGCTCGTGAGCAAGGACGTTGCCATTGACTTGCCCGCCGGACCGAGCGAGATCGTGGTGGTGGCGGACCTCGGCTTCGACGAGGCCATCATCCAACAAGAGATCGACGCGCAAATGGAGCACGGGCCCGACAGTCGGGCGTTCGTGGTGCGCGTGGGCGAGGACCTCGACGCGGCACTGGCCGAGGTGGAGGCGTACGCCGCCGAACACGTCGCCTTGCTGGGCGCGCGCGCGGAGTCCCTGGCCGGACGCATCCGCAACGCCGGCGCGGTCTTCGTGGGACCCTACTCGCCGGTGCCCGCGGGCGACTACGCCACCGGCGGCAATCACGTGTTGCCGACGGGGGGGTGGTCGAAGGTCTCGGGGGGTCTCGGGCTCGAGACCTTCATGAAGGCCGTGACCGTCCAACGCGTGTCGCGCGACGGACTCGAGCGCCTCGCGCCGACCATCGAGGCCCTGGCCGAACTCGAGGGGATGATCGCCCACAAGGCGACGGCGCGCCGATGAGTACGCCGCGCGCCCTCGACAGTTACCAGTGGCCGCCGTCCAACGACGAGCTGGCGGCCCGCGTCGGCCTGCGCCCCGAGCAGATCCTGCGCTTCGACGGCAACACGCCGGCCACGCCGCCCGCCAGTGCTCGACCGGCGACGCTGGCCAAGGCGCTGGCCGACGTGAACGAGTACGACCGTGGTCGCTACGCGCCGCTGCGCCAGGCGATCGCCGCCTACCACCAGGTGGGCGTCGACCAGGTGTCCCTCGGCGCGGGTAGTGACGAGTTCATCGTGTTGTTGGCGGCCCTCTTCGCCGAGAACGGGACGGTGGCCAGCGTACCCGGCGATTCGTACTCGATGTACCGTTACGCCGCGGGCATGGCCGGCGCGACGATGGTCGAGGACCCCGCTCGCGCGGACCTCGTCTTCGTGTGCCGTCCCAATAATCCGACCGGCGAGCTCTGCGACGTCCCGCGGGTCGCGGGTCAGCTGGTCATCGACGAGGCGTACGCCCAGTACGCCGGCGTCGACGAGATCGCTCGCGTGCGCGACGGCGCCATCGTGCTGCGCACCTTCTCCAAGGCCTTCGGGTTGGCGGGCGCGCGCGTGGGGTACGCCATCGCGAGTCCGGAGATGACGCGCGTCATCAACTCGCGTCAGGCCCCCCTGTCGGTGTCGTCGCTCTCGGCGGCGCTGGCCCTGGCGGCCATCTCTTCGCCCCTCGACGTGAGCGCTCAGGTGGCCGAACGCGACCGGATGGCGCGAGAGTTGGCGACGCTGGGGCTCACCGCGTTGGCGTCCTACACCAATTTCTTGTTCATCCCGATGGAGAACCCCCAGGCGCTCGTCGAGCGGATGTTGCCCTACGGCGTCATGCTGCGCGCGTACGCGCGGGGACTGCGCATCTCCATCCGCGACGAGATCGACGACGATATCCTGCTCGGGGCTCTGCGCGCGGAACTGCTCGGTGAACCCCTCCAGGACGCGCCACTGCGCTACCGGCGCGCCACCGCCGAGACCCTGCTCAACCTTCGACTCCGGGTGCCCGGCGAGGGCCGCGTGTACGTCAACACCGGGGAGGGGTTCTACGACCACATGCTCACGCAGTTGGCGTTCCACGGGGGAATGGACCTGCGACTCGAGGGGGTCGGTGACCTCGAGACGGGTGATCACCACACCGTGGAGGACATGTTCCGCGCCTTCGGTGAGGCGCTGGACCAGGCGCTCGGCGATCGCAAGGGACTCGCGCGCTACGGCGAGTCGCGCGTGCCCATGGACGAGGCCCTGGCGCACGCCGTGGTCGATCTCTCCGGACGCGCCAAGGCCACGCTGAAGATCGAGCCCGACCCGGGCATGGCGGCGCACGCCCTCGAATCCCTCGCGCAGACGGCGCGCATCACGCTGCACGTCACCGCGACCGGCGAGAATGCGCACCACGTCGCCGAAGCGGCCTTTAAGGCGGTCGGGCGCGCGATGCACCAGGCCCTGGTGCGTGAGGGTTCACTGGTGCGATCGACCAAGGGTTCGCTATGAGCGAGGTGGTGGTCGTCGACTACGGCGCGGGCAACACCCGTTCGGTGTGCGCCGCGTTGACGCACCTCGGGCGAACGAGTACCGTCAGCGCCGACCCCCGGCTCATTCACGAGGCGCCCCACGTCATCTTGCCCGGCGTCGGCTCCGCGCGCAGCGCCATGACCCACCTCGAAGAGACCGGCGCGGCCACCGCGCTTCGTGAACGCTTCGCGGCCGACCAGCCCCTGTTGGGAATATGCCTGGGCATGCAATTAGCGCTGCAGGCAAGTGAGGAGGACGGCGGCGTCAAGGGTCTGGGATTGCTCGAGGGCATCGTGGTGCGCCTGGATGCGCCGCGCATCCCACGACTCGGGTGGGCGCTCGTGGAGCCCTGGGGCGAGACGTTCTACTTCGCGCACTCCTTCGTCGCGGAGTCACCCGACGTGGTGGCCACGTCCGAGGGCCTCGTCGCGGCCGTGCGACGAGGTTCTTTCCTCGGCGTGCAGTTCCACCCCGAGAAGAGCGACGCCGCCGGACTGGAGTTCTTGGCCTCATGCCTCTCCCTCGCCTAATCCCGTGCCTCGACGTCGCGGCCGGTCGCGTCGTGAAGGGGGTCAGTTTCGTCAACCTTCGCGACGTCGGTGATCCGGTGGAACTGGCGCAGCACTACAGCGCCGGTGGCGCCGACGAGCTCGTGTTCCTCGACATCACGGCGACCCCCGAGGGCGCCGGTACCATGGTCCACGTCGTCGAGCGCGTGGCCGACGTGCTGGAGATCCCCTTTACCGTGGGTGGCGGCATCCGGTCGGTGAGTGACGCTTCGCGCATCATCGAAGCCGGGGCCGACCGCGTGTCGCTCAATTCCGCGGCCCTCGCCGACCCCGAACTCATCACCGAGATCGCCCGTCGTTTCGGCTCCCAGGCGGTGGTCGTCGCCATCGACGCCGGTGACGAGGTCGTCTACACCCACGGGGGACGCGTCGCCACCGACATCGCCACGGTGCCCTGGGCGGTGGAAGCGGCCGCGCGCGGCGCGGGCGAGATCTTGCTGACGTCGATTGCGCGTGACGGCCAGCGCACGGGCTTCGACCTCGAGCTGACCGAATCGGTGCGCGACGCGGTGGACATCCCGGTCATCGCCTCGGGCGGGGCCGGGTCGGCCCGGCACGTGGCCGACGCGCTGCGCGTGACCGACGCGGCGCTGGTGGCTTCTATCGTGCACGAGAATCCGGCGGGACTGCCGGGACTGCGCCGCGAGATCGAGGCGTTCGGTATCGTGCTGCGTGCGCTGAAGGAGAGAACATGACCGGTGAACTGCGCGCGGCCATCGTCCAAGACGACGCCACCGGCCGCGTCTTGATGCTCGGGTGGATGGACGAAGAGGCGCTGGCGCTCACCCGCTCCAGCGGTACGGTGCACTTCTACTCGCGCTCGCGTCAACAACTGTGGCAGAAGGGCGAGACCAGCGGCAACTACCTGCGCGTCGTCGAGGTCGTTCTCGACTGCGACGAGGACGCGGTACTGGTGCGCGCGAGGGCGGACGGACCGACCTGTCACGACGGGTCGACTTCGTGCTTCACGCCGTGGCTGTGGCGCAAGATCCTCCAGCGCGAGGAGCAGAACGAGGAGTCCTCCTACGTCGCGTCGTCGTTGCGGCGGGGCACGCCCTTTCTCGCGCGCAAGGTCGGCGAAGAGGCGGTGGAGACCGTGGTCGCGGCGCTCGACGAGAGCGACGAGCGATTCGTCTCCGAAGCGGCCGACCTCTGGTTCCACCTGTTGATGCTGTTGCGCAGTCGCGGTGTGGACCCCGCGGACCTCGAGGACGAATTACGCCGACGCGAGAGATGACGACCTTCGACGGGCGTTAGCCGACGGGGCCGCGCCGGCGCGGCGCGTGGGCGCGGGGTTCCCTCGGGTTCACGACGGGACTAACGCGCGGGCCCGGCGGTGCCGCACGACACTCTCGCGTGCGCGCGGGGTGCGTTGACGCGCTCGCGTCTGGTGGACGCAACCCACGCGCTGCGCGTCGTGATCAGAGGTAGTGGGGCGGTACCTCGTGCTGGTCGCGACGGGCCCGGCGCAGTTCGTCCTTGAGTCGCGCGATCT
>JAKCEC010000021.1 GCA_021841725.1 Actinomycetes bacterium
ATCTGACGCCCGACAACGACACGGACGCGTGGCAACGGGGATAGGGGCCGCGCCATGCCACGACGTCTCGCGCGGCCTCGTGTCGTGCGGGCCGGTGGGGGCGTCACGGTGGGGCGACTCGGAGGGTGACGCCACGCGTTGGCCCGGTGAATGCGCCTCCCCGCGACGAACACGGAGCGTTCATCCGTAGGGGGTGGTGCCATGAGGTGCCGGGGCGCCCGAGGGTGTCCACGCCGGGTGCTCGAGCATTCGTCGCGGCACGGGCGCGATGGGACATGACAATGCGATGAAGATTCCTGGCGGGCGAAAGTTGGATCAAGGGGTTGACCAGGAAGTTACGGTGATGGAGCCCCCGCGATTGGTTGTTCGCGAGCGTTGATTGGTTGGGTCGGGGGTGCTAGAGAGGAGTGCGAACAAAAGTTGAGGGGGCACTCACCACCACCGGGTTGACTGACGCGCACGGGCGTCGGAAGAGTATTGTGAGAATATTTCTCACAATACTTGACATATTTTAAAAACTGCGATAGAAACTCTCACAACTGATTCGCCCACTTCGGGTCGACAGCATGAGATGAGCAGCCCGGGGGGGATAGGAATGTCGCAGTTCTGGATGGCGTTCGGTTTTGGGCTGGTGACTGCTTCAGTCCTAGCTATCGCCGCCGTCGGTTTGAGTTTGCAGTTCGGTATCACGAACTACATCAACTTTGCCTACGGCGACTTCATGGCCCTGGGAGCGTACCTCGCGTACTACCTCAACTCCGAGGTCCTGCACATCAACATCTGGATCGCGATGATCCTGGGGTCGTTGCTCATGGGTGCATTCGCGGTACTGATCAATCAGTTCTTGTTGAGCCCCTTCGCGCGGCGCTTCAACAAGTCCTTCTACGTGTTGATCGTCACCTTCGGCCTGTCCTTGATCATGTTGAACCTGGTGTACTCCATCTGGGGCGCGAACAACCGCACCTACACCATGAAGCTCGAGATCTACAAGCACATCGGGCCGTTCCTCTTGAACAAGTACCAGTTGATCGTGATGGCCATCTCGGTGGCGATCATGCTCGGGGTGCACGTCATGCTCAAGACGACCCGCCTGGGCAAGTCGATGCGGGCCATGTCCGACAACACCACGTTGGCCATGACCAGCGGTATCGACACCAAGCGCATCACCACGATCACCTGGTTCCTCTCGGGCACCCTGGCCGGTCTCGCCGGCACCGTGCTCGGCATCACCGAGAGCCAGATCACACCCGCCTCGGGGGAGCTCTTCTTGTTCGTCATCTTCGCCGCCGTCATCGTTGGCGGGGTGGGCAGCATCTACGGGGCGATGGCCGGGGCGCTCATCATCGGCCTGGCCACGGAGATCTCGGCGGCCTACATCAACCCGGCCTACAAATTGGACGTCGCCTTCGTCATCTTGATCCTCACCCTCCTCTTTAGGCCCAACGGCGTCATCGCCCGGCCCGGAAAGGCTTAATCATGGCCCAGTTCTGGTTCTACGTCTTCACCCTCGTCTTCTTCTTGTTCGACTACTTCATCCTGGCGATGGGGCTCAACATCCAATACGGCGAGACGGGCATCCTCAACTTCGCCTACATCGGCTTCGTGGCCATCGGCGCGTACGTGACCGGTGCGGTGAGCCTGCCCAACTCGGTGGGCACGGCCCAGCAGTACATCTTCGGCTTCAACCTGCCCTTCCCCTTCAGCCTGCTGGCCGGTGGAGTGGCGTCGATGCTGCTGGCGGTGGTGGTCGCGGCCATCACGCTACGGCGCCTGCGTACCGACTACCTGGCGATGGTGCTGATCTCGCTGTCGCTGGTGCTCTACGACGTGATCAACAACTACGTGCGACTCTTCAACGGCGCCGACGGCCTCTACAACGTGCCCGAGCCCATGGCCGGTATCTTTCACCTGACCAGCAACGCCTTCGTGGTGTTCTTCGCCTGCGTCACCGGCGTGATCTCACTGATCATGTGGGCGGGGATGAGCCGGATCACCCGCTCGCCGCTCGGACGGACGTTCCGCGCGATCCGCGACGACCCGGACGTCGCTTCGGCCCTGGGTAAGGGGGTGTTCCGCTACCAGCTCACCTCGATGCTGATCGGGTCGTTCTACGCCGGTATCGGGGGCGGACTGATCATCCAGTTCGGCGGGTCCTTCAACCCGTCGGCCTGGCTCCCGGGGGAGACCTTCGTGGTGTTCGCGGTCATCATCGTCGGTGGCGTCGGCAACAACGTGGGCCTCTTGATGGGCGCCCTGCTGGTCGAAACGCTGCTGATTCACCTTCCCGCGTTCTTGCCCGACATCCCGGGTCACCCGGGACTGATTGAGTACATCGACGCGATGGTCATCGGCATCATGTTGATGGTCATGCTCTGGTTCCGCCCCCAGGGCATCATCCCCGAGCGCGTGCGTCGCTTCTCACTGCCCGCGAGTGAACTGTCCAACCGCGACGGACACTCGGTGGCCGCACCCGCCGAGACCGTCACCGTCGCCGCACCCGCGGCGAACGAGATCCACGAAGGGGACCGAGCCTGATGATGAGCTATCACGAGACGACCACGCCCACCGGCGCCGAGGGCCCCATCCTGCGCTGCGAGGGGATCGTCAAGACCTTCGGCGGTGTGAACGCGGTGAACGGCGCCACCTTCGACGTGCCGCGCAACAAGATCACGGCCCTCATCGGACCCAACGGCGCGGGCAAGACCACGGTGGTCAACCTGCTCTCGGGCGCGATGAAGATCGACGCGGGGCGGGTGCAGCTCGGTTCGACCGACATCACCAACATGGAGCGCTACAAGATCGCCCGCCTCGGCCTGATGCGGACCTTCCAGCTCTCTCGCGAACTGGGCGGGCTGACGGTGCTGGAGAACCTCCTGGTGGCGCCCAAGGTGCAGGCGGGCGAGTCGCTCTTCAACATCTTCTTTCGCCCGCGTCTCTTGAAGCGCGAGGAGCGTCAGAACCTCGAGCGCGCCCTGGAGATCCTGCGCACCTACGGCCTCTACGACCTGCGCGACAACCGCGCCCGCGAACTCTCGGGCGGCCAGAAGAAGCTGCTCGAGATCTCGCGCGGCGTCATGGCCGCCCCGAGCCTGTTCCTGCTCGACGAGCCCATGGCCGGGGTCAACCCGGCGCTGATCGACAAGATCGGCGGCTACATCTTGGACATGAAGGCGCAGGGGGTGACGGTCTTGATGATCGAGCACAACCTCAACGTCGTCGAGAGGATTTGCGACAACGTCGTGGTGCTGGCCGAAGGTCGCACCCTCGCGACGGGCACCATGAGCGAGTTGCGCGAGAACAAAGAAGTCGTCACCGCCTACCTAGGAGAGATCATCAATGCCGGCCCTGGTCACTGAGAACATCACGGCCGGGTACGGCCGTAACGTCATCATCTCGAACATCTCGCTCAGCGCCGACGTGGGCACCATCACCACCATCATCGGTCCCAACGGGGCGGGCAAGTCCACCTACGCCAAGACGCTCATCGGCATCTTGCGTACCCAGACGGGCAGCATCAAGGTGAACGACAAGGACATCACCAAGATGCCCGGTCACCTCATCCCGCGCAACGGCATGGTCTACGTGCCCCAGAACGACAACGTCTTCGTCAACCTGTCGGTGCGCGAGAACCTCGAGATCGGTGGCTTCGCGGCCCAGGGCGACACCACGGCGCGCCTCGAGGAGATCCTCGAGGCCTTCCCGGACCTGAAGAAGGCGATCGGTAAGCGCGCGGGCAACCTCTCGGGCGGTCAGCAGAACCTGCTGGCCATGGCGCGCGCGCTCATGGTCAAGCCCACGGTGATCGTGCTCGACGAGCCCACCGCGGGCCTCTCGCCGGCCTACACCGACGTGGTGTGGAACCAGATCGAGAAGATTCGCGCCACCGGCACCGCGGTGCTGGTGGTGGAACAGAACGTCGAGCGCGCGCTGACGCACGCTGATTTCGTGCACATCTTCGTGGCGGGGACCAATCACCTCCACGGGCCGACGGCGGAGATCGCCCAGCACGACCTGGCGGCCATCTTCTTGGGTCGTGCGGAAGCACCGCAGTCGTAAATGGTGGGAGATTCCCACGTTCACGAGGGAAATAAGCAAGAAAAAGGGGGAATTACGGAATGAAAGCACAAGGAAAACTGAGGGGCAGGGTCGGACTGTCACTCGCGATGTTGACCGCACTGGCGGGCGTCGGCGTCTCGGCCGGGGTCGCGAGCGCGGCGAAGGCGCCACCGGCACCGCTGGTCGTCGGGGGCATGTTCCCGTTCACGGGGCCCAAGTCTCTGCTGTCGACTTGGGGGTGTGCACGGCGTCGCGGTGGGTCTCTACGAGGTGAACCACTCGGGGGGCGTCCTCGGACACAAGCTCATCGCCAAGTACGTGGACGATGCGGCCGACTCGGTCGACGCGTTGCCGGCGTTTCGTAAGTTGATGCTGAACCACCCGAGTGTCATCATCGGGCCGTTCTCACCGACCATCGAAGCGGTGATCAACCAGTTCCAGCCCAATAACGTCGTGGACTTCATGGTGGGCGGTCTGACCACGTTGGACCACAACACCAACAAGTTCGTCTTCCGGACCTCGTCGTCGGACTCCAACGAGTCCATCGCCATGGCCCAGTACGCGATCTCGCACGGCTACAAGACGGCGGCGCTGCTGTTCGACAACTCGGCGAACTCCCAGGGCTTCGTTCCGCCGCTCGAGAAGGCCTTCAAGGCTCTCGGTGGCAAGGTTGTCTACGACGCCGCACTGACGCCGGACGCCTCGTCCTACAACTCAGAGCTGCTCGCCGCGTTCGCCAACAAGCCCAGCGTGGTCTTTGACTCGATGGACACCCAGACGGCCGCGACGCTCTTCGGCAACGCGCAGTCGCTCGGGTACATGACGAACACGGTGTGGATCGGCGACGACCTGCAGTCGGCTCCCCAGGGCGACTACGCGAAGTCCTTCGGGCCCACCGCGTCGACCAACCTGGTGGCGGCCCTGCCGGCGACCCCGAGCACGGCCGACGGCGCCTACAACCACTTCCTGGCTGACTACCAGACGGTGTGGCGCACCACGTCCATCATCCCGACCACGTTCAACGAGTACGACTCCGTCGTCATCGCCGCCCTGGCCATGACCGCCGCGAACTCGACGGACCCCAAGGTGTGGGTGAACGACGTGATCAAGGTGTCCAACCCGCCGGGCATCACGTGTGGTACCTACGCCCAGTGCGTGTCGTACCTCAAGCACGGTAAGAAGATCAACTACGACGGGGCCGCCGGTAACGACGACTTCAACAAGTACCACAACGTCTTCTCCGGCTTCCAGATGCTGGGCTTCACCTCCACCCTGGCCAACAAGTTGGACGGGTACATCACCCCGGCCCAGCTGGCCGCGGTGGTCGCCAAGGGCGGTTGATTCACGTCGTACGCAGTACATCTCCCGCAACGGGGATGGTCGGTGGCGCGTGCCACCGACCATCCCCGTCGTTGGGGGGCCCGCACCACGGATAGCGTGGTGCACCGTGACGGAGTGCGCCGTTGTCGTACCCCTTCTTAGAAATCCGAAGTCTGGCTTCGGACCCGTCGTAAGGATTGCATCGTGACCGACCTGTTGAGCGGGATCCGCGTGTTGGACCTGACCACCGTCCTCGCCGGTCCCTTCGCCGCGTACCACCTCGGTTTGATGGGCGCGGACGTCATCAAGATCGAAGTACCCACGGTGGGCGATATGGCGCGTGAGTTCGGCGAGAACGAGACCTTGCGCTCCGCCCACATGGGCCCCTCCTTCGTGGCCCAGAACGCGGGCAAGCGCTCACTCACCCTCAACCTCAAGGACCCCGAGGGCGCCCTCGTCTTCGAACGTCTCCTGCGCTCGGCGGACGTGTTATTGGAGAACATGCGTCCGGGGGTGCTGACCCGCCTGGGCTTCTCGCCCGCGCGTATCGCCGAGGTCAATCCGTCCCTGGTCTACTGCGCCCTCTCGGGTTTCGGTCAGACGGGGCCCCTGTCCTCACGACCCGCCTACGATCAGATCATTCAGGGATTCGCCGGTATCTCGTCGATCACCGGTCTCGAGGAACCGGTGCGCGTGGGGTTTCCCGTGTGCGACACCCTCGGCGGCTACGTGGCGGCGATGGCCGTCAACGCCGCGCTCGTCAAGCGCGCTCGCACGGGCGAGGGGAGTTACCTCGACGTCTCGATGCTCGAGTCGGCCCTGACCGCGATGAGCTGGGTGATCTCCGAACACCTGATCAGCCACCGTCCCGCGGTGCGCTACGGTAACGACAATGCGGCGTCTTCACCGTCGGGTACCTTTCAGGCGAGCGACGGACCCATCAACATCGCCACCAACACCCAGGTGCAGTTCGACGCGCTCTGCACCGTGATCGGCCGTCGCGACCTCTTGGACGATCCGCGCTTCGTGAATCGGTCCGAGCGCAAGAAGTTTCGTCGCGAGCTCAGCGCGGAGATTGACGCCGCCCTCCAGACGCGCACCGCCGCGCACTGGGAGGATCGGCTCGCCGAGGTCAGCGTGCCCGCCGGGCGCATCTTGAACGTGGAGCAAGCCCTCACCCAGCCCCAGATCCGCGAGCGCGGCCTGGTCCACGACATCGTGATGGACCTGCCGGGTCAGCCGGTCGTCCAGGTCCTGGGCAGCGGCGTCCACGTGAACGGCGAAACCCTGGCCCCCGCCGCGGCACCACCGCGGCTCGGACAGCACACCGACGAGATCCTGCGAGAGCTCGGCTACAGCGACGACGAGGTACTCGACCTGCGTCAGAAGGAGGCGATCTGATGTCGTCACGTCATTACCCCCGCGTCGTGATCATCGAAGAGGGCATGCGTGAGGGCATGCAGATCGAGAGCGCCGACATCAGCGTCGACGCCAAGATCGAGCTGCTCAACGCGCTCTCGCGCACGGGACTGGGCACGATCGTCGCGTGTTCCTTCGTGAGCCCCCAGTGGACGCCGCAGATGGCCTGCGCCGACGAACTGATGGAGCGCTTTACGCCGGTGCCGGGCGTGCGCTACACCGCGTTGGCCCTCAACGAAAGGGGCCGCGAACGCGCGGCGCGCTTCTCACCCCCCCTGGTGGAATCGATCGAGTACCCCCGCACGCTCGTGCACCTGTGCGACGTGTTCGTCCGGCGCAACACCAATCGCTCCCAGCAAGACGAGATCGACCAGTGGCCCCTCACCATTGAACGCGCGCTCGCCGCCGGCTACACCTCGGCGGGTATCGCCATCAACGCCGCGTGGGGCTCGAACTGGTTAGGCCAATTCGACCAGGCGTACCGCATGGACCTCCTGGCGCGCCAGCACGCGCTGTGGAGCGCCGCCGGCGTCAGCGTGGACCGCGTCTGGCTGGGCGACCCGATGGCCTGGAACATGCCCGACGTGGTGGGGGAACAATTGCGCGCCATCAAGGAGCGTTGGCCGGCCATCCGCACCTTTCACCTGCACCTGCACGACGCGCGCGGGACCGCCCTCTTGTCCGCCTACGAGGCGCTGCGCGTGCTCGACCCCGAGGACACGTTGATCATCGACAGTTCCGTGGGCGGGATGGGGGGCTGTCCCTACGGAGGTCACGGCCGCATGACGCGCATGATCCCGACCGAAGACTTGGTGAACCTGCTGCACGAACTGGGCATCGACACGGGCGTGGACCTGGCGAAGTTGATCGACGCGGCGCTGCTGGCCGAACAGGTCGTGGGGCATTCCCTCTGGGGCCACGTGTCCAAAGCGGGACCGCGTCCGCACCGGGTGGCGGAACTGTTCCCCATGGACCTGCCCTTCATCGAGACCGAGGAGCAAGCCCAGCACTTTCGTCGCGGTCCCAGTGCGTACGTGGGGGCGCGCTCACCCTGGTCGGCGCCCATCTCCTCACCCGCGCGCGACCGCGTGGAGGCCGAGGACGGAGATTGGGTCGATGCGCACTAGGGGATCGCGGTCCGGTGGCGGGGCGGCGCGCGTACGCGCGCGCCGCGCCCGGGGTCGGCGGTGGGGAGAGCGCGCGTGCCCGCGGTAAGCGATATCGCCAACACCACGTCGATGCGCTCGCTCGAGCGTTCCTTCGAGATCCTGGACATCCTGCGGCGCAGCCGGGTGCCCATGCGCCTGACCGACATCGCGTTGGAATCGGGAATCCACTTGGCGACGACCCAGCGCATCTTGAGCGTGATGCTGCACTACGGCTACGTCTCGCAGGAGCGCTACGGCTACACCGTGGGCGTCACCTCCATGATCAACGCCTTCGCGTTTCACATGACCAACTCCCTCTCACAGATCTCGCTACCGGTGGTGCAGGAACTCGCGGGCGCCAGCGGATTCATGTCGGCGCTCTCGGTGCGCGTGGACATGGCCCAGGTGACCATCTTGCGCATCGAGGGCAACGAACCCGCGCGGTACCTGTTGCCGCTGGGCGAACTCACGCCGCTGCACCTGGGCGGGGCCCGGGTGCTGGCGGCCGCGCTATCGCCCGAGGACGTCCAGGAACTCATGAAGGACATCCCCGAGTTCCGTCTGGCCAATGGTCAGACCGTGACGCGCAAGGAGTTCATCAAGAGCCTCGACGTCGTGCGCGAGCAAGGTTTCGTGTACAGCGTGTCCGAGCGAGAACTCGGCGCCGCGTCGGTGTCGGTGCCGGTCCTGAGCCAAGAGGGTAACGTCGTGGCGTCCCTGCAAGTCTACGGAGGGTCGTCCGACCTCGACGAGAGCAAGGCCGAGTGGTGCGTGGTGGAGCTCAAGCGAGCGAGTACCGCCATCACGAAGCGACTGCCGTGACGGGGTGCCGACGCGGTGCGCGCACCGCGATGAAAGGTGTCTCATGATCAACCACGACGTGCGCGTGCACCGCAGTGACGAATTCCTGGCGCGCGAGGACCAGTTGGCCTGGCGTCTCGCCGAAGTGGCGGCCGACCCGGTGGACGTGGAGAACGACGTCATCGACATGATTATCAACCGCATGATCGACAACGCCGCCGTGGCGGCGGCCTCGCTCCTTCGCGCCCCGGTCGTGGCGGCGCGCGCACAGGCGCGACGTCACCCGATGGCGCCGGGTTCCACGGTGTTCGGACTCTCGATGGGCCAACGGGTGTCGCCGGAGTGGGCCGCGTGGGCCAACGCAGTCGCGGTGCGCGAACTCGACTACCACGACACGTTCCTCGCAGCGGAGTATTCGCACCCGGGTGACAACATCGCGCCCTTGCTGGCCGTGGCCCAGCACGTGGGCGAATCGCGTGGCCTGAACGGTCGCGACCTGATCCGAGGAATCGCCACGGGGTACGAGATTCAGATCGACCTGGCGCGCGCTATCTCGCTGCACGAGCACAAGATCGATCACGTGGCCCACCTCGGGCCGAGCGTGGCGGCGGGGTTGGGGACGTTGCTCGGACTCGACGTCGAGACGATCTTCCAGGCGATCGGCCAGGCGCTGCACACCACCACCGCGACGCGCCAATCGCGCAAGGGTGAGATCTCGACGTGGAAGGCCTACGCCCCGGCCTTCGCGGGGAAGGTGGCCATCGAGGCGGTCGACCGGGCGATGCGCGCACAAACGTCACCGACGCCCATCTACGAAGGTGAGGACGGGGTGATCGCCTGGATGCTGGGCGGCCCCGACGTGACCTATCAGGTGCCGCTGCCGGCGCCGGGTGAGGCCAAGCGCGCCATCCTCGACAGTTTCACCAAGGAGCACTCGGCGGAGTATCAGGCGCAGGCCTGGATCGACCTGGCGCGACGCCTGCACGCGAAGTTCCCCGAACTCCTCGATGGCTCGCGGGTCCGCTCCGTGGTCATTCACTCCTCGTATCACACGCACTACGTCATTGGGTCGGGGGCGAACGATCCCCAGAAGTACGACCCGTCGGCGTCGCGCGAGACCCTCGACCATTCGCTGCCCTACATCTTCACGGTCGCGTTCCAGGACGGTCGCTGGGACCACGCGGCGTCCTATGCACCGGAGCGCGCTCACCGCGCCGACACGGTCGCCCTGTGGCGCAAGGTGTCCACGGTCGAGGATCCCGAGTGGAGCCGCCGGTACCTCGCGAGTGATCCGCGCGAGAAGGCCTTCGGGGGTTGGGTGGAGTTGTTCCTCGACGACGACACCACCGTGGTGGAGGAGATCGCCGTCCCCGACGCCCACCCGATGGGGGCGCGGCCCTTCGCGCGGCGCGACTACGTCGCGAAGTTCCAGCGGCTGGCGGCGGAGGTGGTGAAGGAGGACGAGATCGATCGCTTCTTGGACGCCGTGCAAAACTTGAGGACGCTCACGGCGACCGAGCTCTCGCACCTCACCTTTCGCGCTCGGCGACGCGCCCTCGAGTCCGTCGTCGAACCCGCCGGGTTGATCTGATGCTCAACTCTGAGATCGGCGCGACCACTAAGCGCGAGAGGTTCCGCGCCCGTCTGGCCGGCGCGGAGACGCTCCTGCTCCCCGGCGCCTTCAATCCGCTCTCCGCCCGGCTCATCGAATCCAAGGGTTTCGACGGGGTCTACATCTCGGGGGCCGTCATCTCGGCGGACCTCGGTCTACCCGACATCGGCCTCACGACCCTCAGCGAGGTCGCCCAGCGCGCCCAGCAGATCTCGCGGGTCACCGATCTACCCACCCTGGTCGACGCCGACACCGGCTTCGGTGAACCCATGAACATCGCGCGCACCATCCAGACACTCGAGGACGCGGGCGTGGCCGCCGTGCACATCGAGGACCAGGTGAACCCCAAGCGCTGCGGTCACCTCGACGGCAAGCAGGTCGTCGACACGCCCGACGCCCTGCGCCGGATCCGCGCCGCCGTGCACGCGCGCCGGGACCCGAACCTGTTGATTATGGCGCGCACCGACGTGCGCGCCCTCGAGGGACTCGACGCCACCATCGCGCGCGCCCACGCGCTCGTCGCGGCCGGCGCGGACGCCATCTTCCCCGAGGCGCTGGTGGACCTCGGGGAATTCGCCGCCCTGCGGGCGGCGATCGACGTGCCGATCCTGGCCAACATGACCGAGTTCGGCAAGAGTGAGCTCTTCACGGCCCGACAACTCGCGGACGTCGGCGTCAATATCGTGATCTTCCCGGTCTCGCTGTTGCGCGTCGCCATGGGAGCGGCCAGCCGTGCGCTCGACGTCTTGCGCGAGGAGGGCCACCTGACGTCACTGTTGCCGGAGATGCAGCACCGCGCCGACCTCTACGAGTTGCTCGATTACGCGGCGTACCAGGCGTACGACGCGGACGTCTTCAATTTTCACCTCCCTCGCTGAACACGGTGCGCTCGGCGACCCCCGTGTCCCGCGCGGGGCGCTACTTCGCCTGGGGCAGGTTGATATCGAAGAAGATGCCCGCCAGACGAACGATCAGACAGACGAGGGCGGCCATGGCGTACCAGGCCAGTGACAGCGCTTTGATCTCGTAGCCCCAGACCACCAGTCCCGAGGCCATCAGGGAGGGAACGGCGTAGAGTCCGGCGCGCAGGACCTGGGGGACCTCATTGAGGACGACGTCGCGAATGACGCCGCCGCTCACCCCGGTCGCCACCCCCATGAGCGCGGCGGCGAGCAATCCCGCGTGGTGGATCAGGGCGACGTCGGTGCCGATCACGCTGAAGAGCGCGAGGCCGATGGCGTCGAGGATCTGGATCGGGTAGTGCAGACTCAACAAGGGACGGTGGGCGAAGAACGCGATGACGCCCGCGAACAAAACGGCGGTGACGACCCGCCAATCGAAGATCGCTACCGCCGGTAATCCGAGGAAGATGTCGCGGACCGCTCCGCCGGCCATGCCGACGACCCCGGCGAGCACAATGACGCCGAAGAGGTCCAGTTTCTTGAGGGCCCCCGCGAGCCCGCCGCTCAGTCCGAAGACGAAGGCGCCGCTAGAGAAGATGGCCACCATCGACCGCGCGCCGATGATGGCGTCGATGTGGTAGGGACTGACGCCGCTCAGCAGCAGGTTGTTCATGGGTGACTCCGGGGTGAGGGTCTCACCGGGAGAGTGTATTCACTTATCGAGGGGAGTGTCGGTGCTGTCGGCGCCCCGGGCGTGGACCCCGGTGATCACGCGAGGGGTCACGCACGAAGGGCCTTTGGGCCCCGTACGAGTGGACCCGAGATGCGTATGCTCGGCCCCGGCGGGGAGTTCTCGAGGGAGGGCCGGGGCCATGATTGCACTGGTGGTGTTCATCGGGGTGGCGCTGACACTCGTGCTGGGCGTGCGGTACTGGCTCGGCCCGCGGGCCCCCGCGGGTGACCACGACCTCGCCTCACGGTGGTCGACCTCCGCGGCGGCGCGCTCCGTCGCCCCGCCACACCCACGGGTCACTCAGGGGACCGCGTCGTGGGAAACGGCACTCGATCGGTGGGTGGGCGCGGCACTGCTGCGACCAGAAGAAGCCGCCGCCATTCGCCGCTTCGAGTGGGACCAGGGGCGCGCAGGGGCGGTACCCGAGACGGGCGCGGACGTCACTCGTCGCCTGCCCGCGCTCGCCGAGGCCCTGGGCTACTTGGGCGGCGTCCTCGCCGTCGTGGGGTTGGTGCTATTGGTCGCCCACTATTGGCCGTCCCTGGCAATCCAGTGGAGGCTCGTGATGAGCGCCGGTGTCGCGGCGACGTTGGCCGGCGTCGGCGCGGCGGTGCCCGAGACGCGGCACCCGGCGCTGGCCCGACTGCGGGGTTTCGTCTGGCTAGCCGCCATGGCCGCGAGTGGCTTGTTCGGAGGGGTCGTCGCCCACGACGCGTGGGGCCTCACGCGACCCTCTTCACTCATTTTGTGGACGGCGGTGTCGGTGGGCGCGGTCGGTCTGGCCATGTGGCGACTGCGCCCTCGACCACTGCAACAACTCGTCACCCTCGCCGCGCTCGTGGCGGCGCTGGGCGCGGCGACGGCTCAGTTCGCTTCGCCGGGGGTGGTTGGTCTGGTGATCGCGGCGGTGGGTACCGGGGTGGTCGCGTCGTCGCGGTGGCGGCGCATGCCCTCGCCGTGGCTCAACCTGGGCGTGGGGAGCCTCGCGCTGTTCGTGGCGGGCCTCGTCATCCGTGCCGAGTGGACGGCGCCCGGACTGATCTTCTCGGTCGTCACGGCGGTGGTCATGTTAGGCGTCGTAGAGGGTACGCGCTTCCACCTCGATCGGGCTCCGCGACTGATCGTGGCTGCGGTGGGACTCGTCACGTTGGCGACGGGGGTACCGCCTGCTATCGGCTTCTTCGCCCCCCACGCCGGTCTGGTGACCGGATGGGTGATGTGGCTCGCCGGGGCCGTCGTCGGGATTCTCGCCAGCCGTCACGGGGTCCGCGACGTGGGTCTCATCGAAGTGGCGAGTGGCGCG
>JAKCEC010000022.1 GCA_021841725.1 Actinomycetes bacterium
CGTGGCGCGCGCGCGGCCCGTCCTGGGCGCCCTGGGTTCGCGGATCACCCACGTCGGCGACCTCGGCGCGGGTCAGTGGGCCAAGGCCATCAATCAGGTCATCCTCGCGGGCACGTACCTCGGCGTCGCCGAGGGCGTCACCCTCGCCCTCGCGGCCGGGCTCGACGCGACCAAGGTCGTGTCCGCCCTCTCCGGGGGCGCCGCGAGCTCCTGGGTCCTCACCCACCGCAGCGAGCGCATGATCGAGAACGACTACCCCCTCGGCTTTAAGCTCTCGCTGCACCGCAAGGACCTCGACATCGCCCTCGACCTGGCGCGCGCGACCGGCGCGCAGCTCCCGGTGGCCACGATGGCCGCCGGGTTCGAAGACGAACTGATCGCCCAGGGTCACGGCGACGACGACAATTCCGCGCTCGCGCGCAGCATCCGTCAGCGTTCGAACCTCTGAGGACGCCGCTAGACGGCGTAGGAGGTCATCGACAACGAGCCCATGGTGCACCCGTCGGCGAAGGTCGTCACGTCGCCGGCCCCCACCGACGCCAGACCCGCGATATAGGCCAACGGCAAGAAGTGGTCGGGGGTGGGCGCAGCCAGTCGATAGTCGTCGCTCCCGGTGAGTTGCGCCAACTGACTGGGGTCGCTCAACAGTTGCGCCCGGGTGTCGTCGTCGAAGCGTTGCGCCCAGTCAAATCCCTGGTCCGGGCTACGCCATTCGATCGCTCGCAGGTTGTGCACCACGTTGCCGCTCCCGATGATCAGCACCCCCTCGTCCCGCAACGGGGCCAGGCGCGCGCCGAGGTCCAGGTGGTACTCGATCGGTTTCGAGGCGTCGATCGCGAGTTGCACCACCGGGACGTCGGCGTCGGGGTACATGTGCGCGAGCACCGACCACGTCCCGTGGTCAATCCCCCACGTCTCGTCGTCGAGACCGACCCACACCGGGTCCACGATGTCGCCCACGTGCTGGGCCAACTTCTCGTCACCGAGCACCGGGTAGTCGAAGTCGAACAACTCCTGGGGGAAACCGTAAAAGTCGTGGATCACGCGGGGGTGGGCCATTGAGGTCACCGCCGTCGCGTTGATGTACCAGTGCGCCGAGATGGCGAGGATCGCGCGAGGGGTCTCAAAGGAGCGGGCGAACTCCGACCAGGCATTGGTGAAACGATTGGTCTCGAGGGTGTTCATCGGACTTCCGTGGCCGACGAACGCGGCGGGCATCGTGGACATTAGGCCTCCCGGGCACTAGTTGATACGTCTACGAGTATAGCATAATTAGATGAAACATCAACCAGAAAACACTAGTCTGAACGCTATGGCGACTGCGAACTGGCTCACTCCGGAACAACTGCGGGCCTGGAAGGGCCTCTCGTTGATGCACCTACAACTCCAAGCGCGACTCAGCCGCGGACTGGCCCACCACGACCTTTCCTACCAGGATTACCTGGTCCTCGCCAGTCTCTCGGATCAACCGGGCGGGCGTCGCCGGGTGGTGGAGATGAGTGAGGAGCTCGGCTGGGAGAAGAGCCGTCTGTCGCACCACATCACGCGCATGTGTCGTCGCGGTCTCGTGCGCAAGGAACCCTGTCCCAGCGACCAACGCGGCACGTTCGTCGTCTTGAGCGCCGCGGGCCGCGAGGTGCTCGACCTCGCGGCGCCGGGTCACGTGAGCGACGTCCAGCGCTACTTCTTCGACCAGCTCTCGCGTGAGCAGGTGGCCGTCCTCTCGAGCATCGCCGACGGGGTCCTCGCGCGACTGACCACCGACGCCGCCTCACGCGAGGACTGATCACGGCACGAGGGGGTTCGCGGGCGCCCCGGGGCGGGCCCCGGGCGATTTAGGGCCCCGGGTAGTCTGAATTGATGAACTGGCGTGAGAAGACAGTAACGCCGTCGCGCCTCCTCAGTTCGCCGCGCAACGTCTTGATCATCGTCCTGGTGCTCACCTTCGCGTCCCTGGCGAGCTGGTCCTTCGCCAGTCCCCTGGTGGCGGCGCCCGACGAACAGGCCCACCTGTTACGCGCCTACGCCCTCGATCACGGACAGCTGGGCTCGGCCACGACGCCGCCGAGCAAGGTCCTCGAGAACGTCGTCGTGCCGACGTCGCTCTACTACTCCGCGATCTACCCCATTTGCTGGCAGATGAAGGATCAGGTCCCCGCCACCTGTTCTCAACCCTGGCCCACCAGTTCCCAGCCCGCCACCATCGCTATCTACGTCGATCACTACCCCCCCCTCTATTACCTCCTGGTCGGCACGGCCACCTACGTGTCGCACCAGCGGTTGGGCATCTACTTGATGCGCCTGCTCAGTTCGCTGATGAACGCGGTGATGCTGGCGCTGGCCGCGTACGCCATCGCGCGCTGGTCGCGACGACCGTCTCTCTTCGTCGGTCTCTACGTCGCCCTCTCGCCCGAGGCGTATTTCCTGGCGTCGGCGGTCAACCCCAGCGGGTTCGAGATCGCGACCTCGATCTGCCTGTGGACCCTGGTGGCCATCTTCGCCCTGGAACGCCGCGACGACCCACCCCACGGCCTCGTCGTGCTGCTCGGGGTCGTCGCCACCATTGACGTGCTCATCCGCGGTCTCACCCCGCTGTGGGTGGCCCTGGCCGGCCTGACCCTCATCGCGCTGGCGGGGCCGCGGGTCCTCTTCGAGCAGTTCCGTCGTCGACGCGACCTCCAGGTCGCCGCCGGCAGCGTCGTGGGGGCCGCCCTCGTGGCCGCCCTCTGGATCTTCACCCAGGGCACCCTCAACATCCTCCCGGTCGGCGCGGCCGTCGCCAAGAAGGATTCGACCTGGACCGTGGTGCGCATCGTCGCGAGCTACATCCAGGGGTGGTTACGAGAGATGGTCGGCATCCTCGGATGGCTCGACACCGAATTACCCGGCGTGGTCTACCGCTCCTGGTACACCATCGTCATCGGCGCCCTGGTGATCGCGCTCCTTCGCGGATCGTGGCGCGAGCGCGGCGTCGTCGTCGCGTTGAGTGCCCTGACCGTCCTCATCCCGTTGACCCTGGTGACACGCCAGGCGAAAATCCTCGGCGTCGTGTGGCAGGGTCGCGACACGATGCCCCTGGCCGCGGGGGCGCTCATCTTGGCCGTCGCCGTCGCGGGCGCGCCCGCGCGTCAGCGGGCCCGGCGAGCGCGTGAGCGCGTGAGCGCGCGCACCCGCCAGCTCCTGCGTCAATACACCCTGGTGGGCGTGATCGGCGTCGTGGGCCTGGCCAACATCTTCAGCTTCTACACCAACCTGCGTCGATACGCCGTGGGCCGCTACGGTCCCAAACTCTTCTTCTTGCACCACTCGGGCTGGTCGCCCCCCACCGGCCAACTCGCCACCCTCGTGTTCTTCACCGTGATCACCAGCGCGCTCGCCGGCGTCTTGATGCGTTGGGTCTGGGCGCCACCGGGGCCGCGCGAGTGGTCGTGAGCCCCGTGCGCGGAGATTCGCCTCGAACGGGGTTCGGTAAGATGCACCAGGTACTTTTCGCCCACGAGGGCGTCACCGCAGAAGGAATGAGAGGCGATCCCGATGTCTGATGCTTATTCGTCGGAACCCGTCTCGACCACGCACCAGGCCCATACTCTGCGCAGCAATGAAGTCACGGTGCTGCGAGAAATCGTCAAGATCTACGAACTCGAAGCGTCCAACAACGAGATCGTCGCCGCCCAGTTCCGTCAGATCACCGACTCGCGCCTCTACCCCCTCGCCGTGTTGACCCTGAAGGTGGCCAACGTCATCGAGCGCTGGGTTCGTCGCGTCCTGCACCGCGCGCCGATGACGTCACAATTCGCGGGGCCGCCCCCGGCGCCGGCCCCCGAGGCCGCGCCCGCGCCCCCCGTCGACCCCCGGCTCCTCCTGGTCGGTCTCGAGGACGAGCCCGAAGAGGAGCTGCGTCCGGTGATCGGCTCCGAGGAGATCGAGGTCATCCCCGACAAGCCCCAGAACCCCCGGGTCATCAAGTTCAAACGGGGGCTGTTCATCTTGAAGCACGCCCTCAAGGTGGCGGTGGTCGGCAACGGCAAGGGTCGCACCAGCCCGCGCCTCGAGGCCAATCCGTACTTCGCCTGGACGTTGGCCTACCGTCTCGAGAACGAGCACGTCCGCAACCATCTGAAGCGACGCATCGCGCTCATCAACCCCCAGCCCCTCATGAGCATCGTCATGGCGTCGTACAACCCCGACCACGGCTTCTTCCGCGAGGCCATCGAATCGGTGCTGGACCAGTACTACGAAAACTTCGAGTTGCTCATCGCCGACGACTGCTCCCCCGACGCCGCGGTGCGCGACATCGTCGAGGAATACGCCGCCCGCGACCCGCGCGTGCGCCTGGTGCGTCGCGAGAGCAACGGCGGGATTTCCGCCGCCACCAACGCGGCGATCGCGGTCGCCCGGGGCGAATGGCTGGTCTTCATGGACCACGACGACACCCTGGTGCCCCACGCCCTGCTCCACGTCGTACTCGCCGCGCAAGAACACCCTCAGGCCACGCTGATCTACTCCGACGAGGACAAGATCAACGAGGCCAACGAACCCTTCACGCCCTACTTCAAGAGCGACTTCGACCCCCTCCTCCTGCTCGGGCAGAACTACATCAGTCACCTGAGCAGCATCCGACGCGACGTCGTGAACGAGCTGGGCGGGTTGCGCAGCGAGTTCGACGGTTCCCAGGACTGGGACCTGGTGTTGCGCGTCACCGAGAGCGTGAGTCGTAACACGATTATTCACATCCCTCACGTCCTCTACCACTGGCGGAGCCACGCGGGTTCGACGTCGCTGGCCACCGAGGCGAAGCCCTGGGCGGTCGACGCCGGTCGCCGCGCGGTCACCGACGCCCTGGCGCGCCGCGGCGTGCGCGCCGAGGTCAAGCGGGTTCCCGGATCGGGTTTCAACCGCGTCGTCTACGCGCTCCCCGAGAATCCGCCGCGGGTGTCCGTGCTCATCCCGACGCGCGACGGCAAGTACCTGGGCGACTGCCTCCAGTCCCTGCTCGACAAGACCACCTACCCGAATTTCGAGGTGGTCGTCATCGACAACGGCTCGGTGAAGCCGTTCACGCAGGCGATGTTCCACGTGCTCAGCGACAAGATCACGGTCGTGCGCGACGACAGCCCGTTCAACTATTCGGCCCTGCACAATCGCGCCGTCCCCTCCTGCGACGGGGAGATCCTCCTGCTGCTCAACGACGACACCGAGATCATCGACGGGGAGTGGATGACCCACATGGTCGCCCAGCTGCTCCAGCCCGGCGTCGGCGCCGTGGGGGCGAAATTGCTCTACCCCGACGGCCGGATCCAGCACGCGGGCGTCCTGCTCGGACCCCAGGGCCTCGCCTCGCACGTGGGCCAATTCCGCCCCGCCGCCGACATGGGGTACTTCGGACGCACCGCCCTGGCCTCGGAATATCAGGCCGTCACCGCCGCGTGCCTCGCCGTGTACCGCCACATCTGGGAGAACGTCGGGGGACTCGACGAGAACCTCAAGGTCGCCTTCAACGACATCGACTTCTGCCTGCGCGTGCAGGCGGCGGGCTACAAGGTCACCTACACCCCGCTGGCCCAGTTACTGCACTACGAATCGGTGTCGCGCGGGTCGGACCAGCACGGCGAGAAGTACGTCCGCTTCATCAACGAGGTGCTCACGGTACGCGACCGCTGGGGCCTGGAGATCGCGCGCGACCCCTACTACAACCCCAACCTGTCGCTCAACCACGGACTGTTCCAACTGGCGTACCCGCCGCGGACCTCACCCTGGTACACCGGCATCGAATGACCGGGGTCGCCGCGGGGTCGACCCCGCGGCGGACGCGTCAGCGCCGCTCGATGAGATCCATGTAGTCGTCACGCCACAGGTCGAAGTACTCCTCGGGCAACAAGACGGCGTGGGTGGGCTTCATCGCTTCGACGAATTCGCGTTCGTGACTGACGGCCACGATGGTGCCGGTCCACTGCCCCATCATCTCACCCAGGGCCAGGACGCTCGCCGGGTCGAGATTGTTGGTCGGCTCGTCCAAGAGGAGGAGATTAGCGTCCGACGCCGCCAAGATGGCGAGGGCCAACTTGGCCCGTTCACCGCCCGAGAGGGTGCCCGGCATTTGGTGGGCCGCCGATCCCTTGAGACCGAAGGCCCCGAGGAGGGCCCGGCGCTGCACTTCGGTGACCACCGTCGCGTTGTCGAGGTGCGCCAGCACGCTCTTGGAGAAGTCGAGTTGCTCGTGCTCCTGGGCGAAGTAGCCGACCGTCACGTTGGCCCCGAACTTGACGGTGCCGCTCTGGGCCGCCTGGGTGCCCGCGAGACAGCGCAGCAGCGAGGATTTGCCCGCGCCGTTCTTGCCCACGATCACGATGCGGTCGCCGCGGCGCGTGATGAAGTTCACGTCGTTGAGCACCGACAGCGAGCCGTAGCGCACCCCGACGCGCTCGACGGTCATGGGGACGTCACCGCTGCGCGGGGGCGCCGGCAGTCGGAAGGTGACCTTCTTCTCCTTCTTGGTCACCTCGACGCGGTTGTCCTCGAGCTTCTCGACCTTGCGGTCCAGGACTTTGGCCAGGCGCGCTCGCGCGGCCGTCTGGCCGCGCATCGAGTCCGCGAGCGACTTCATCCGATCGATCTGCTCCCCCTGGTGCATCGCCATCTTCTCTTCGCTCAGGCGGCGCGTCTCCTCCTGTTCGAGGAACTTGGAGTAATTACCCTTGTATTCGCGCAGTTGCCCGTCGCGCAGCGCCAACACGCGATCGATGGACTTGTCCAGGAGGGGCAGGTCGTGGCTGATCACCAGCACCGTGCCGCGAAAGCGGTCGAGTTCGTCGAAGAGCCACCGCTTCGCCGCCTTGTCGAGGTGATTCGTCGGTTCGTCCAACACCATGGTCTCGGGCTGCTCGTAGAGCACGCGCATCAGATCCACGCGGCGGCGCTGACCACCCGAGAGCGAGTTCAGGTCCTCGAGGAGGAGGTCCTCGGCGAGACCCAGGCCGGCCGCGAGTCGCGCGACCTCGGATTCGGCTTCGTAGCCCCCCCGCTCACGGAACGCCTCCTCGAGCGCCGTGAAGCGCTCGATGGTCTCCTCGGTGGGGTCCGCGGCGAGTTCGTGACGGGCGTGCTGCATGTCCGCGTCGAGTTGATCGATGCCGCGCGCCGAGAGGACGTGGGAGAGACCGATGGGCTCCACCCCGAGGCCCCCGGGCACGGGTTCTTGGGGCAGGTGGCTCACGCGACCCTGGTGCTGCACGTTGCCGGTGATCCGCAGGTGCTCGGGGGTGTGACCGAGCAACACCGAGAGCAGCGTCGACTTACCCGCCCCGTTTCGTCCCACCAAGCCGACCTTCTCGCCGTTGCCGACCGTGAAGGACACCGGCTCGAGGATACGGCGCGCGCCGATCTCAATACCCAAATCTCGGACTATGAGCATCTAGCGACCCAGGGACTCGGCGCGGGCGCAGGAATCGTCTCGGTCACCGCGGGGGGCGACGTCACCCGTCGCGGTGCGCGCGTGAACACCCGCCCCGCGCCCGAGGGTCGCGACGAGGTGGCGGTCGGTCGTCACGACGGTGCGGGAATCCATGACCCCATGATACGGCCCCTACGCGCACCCCCACCCGTGGCGTCACCCGTCGCCTCGTGCCCCGCGCGCGACGCGGCGGGGCCCCTCGCGGGCTCCCCCTGTGACAGCATGGGGTATGACCCCTCAACTCGTCGTGGACGTCTGGAGTGACGTCGTCTGTCCCTTCTGCTACCTGGGCCAGCGTCACTTTCGCGACGCGCTCACCCGTTTCGAGCACGCCACGGCCGTCGTCGTGCAACGCCGCGCCTTCGAACTGGACCCGCACGCGCCCCTGACCTACCCGGGATCACTCGACGAGATGCTCGCGGTCAAGTATTCCCTCCCGCTGACCCACGCCCACGCCCTCAATCAGCGCGTCGCCGAGGGGGCGCGCCAGCTCGGGATGGAGTGGTCGATGGACGCGGCCCGGCCCACCAACACCTTCGACGCGCACCGCGTCATCGCGCTCGCCGCGACCCAGGGGCTCGCCGACGTCATGAGCGAACGACTCTTTCGGGCCTACTTCAGTGAAGGGCACCTGCTCAGCGACGCACCGACCCTCGCTCGCCTCGCGGACGAGGTCGGGGTGCGCGGCGTGGCGACCACCCTCGCGGGCGACGACTTCGTCGACCGGGTGCGCCAGGACGAACGCGAGGCGTCTCGGCGCGGTATCTCGGGCGTCCCCGCCTTCGTGATGAACGGCGACGTCCACGTCACGGGCGCCCAGGGCGCCGACGTCATGCTGGACGCCCTGCGCCGCGCGTGGGCGCGTCGCGAGGAACCCGTCGACTAGAGATCGTCCCCGGCGGGCACCAGTGCCGCCGTCGCGACGGTGTGCCCCTCGTCGAGGTTCATCACGCGCACCCCGGTCGCGTCCCGGCCCTGGGAGGACACCTCGCGCGCCGAGGTTCGAATGAGCACGCCACCACTCGAGGCGAGCAGCAGTTCGTCGTCGAGTCGGATCATGAACGACGCGACCACGAAGCCGCGAGCCGCCGACAACTTGATCGCCCGCACGCCCTGGCCGCCGCGACCCTGCCGATTGAAACGCTCGGTCTTGACGCGCTTACCGAATCCGGTGTCGGTGACCAACAAGAGATCGGCGTCGTCGCGCACGACGTCCAGTGAGATCGCCTTGTCGTCGTCGCGCAACTTGATCGCCCGCACGCCGGTCGCGTCCCGGCCCATCTCGCGGACCTCACCCTCGTTGAAGCGAATCGACATGCCGCGAAACGTGACCACCATCAAGTCGTCGGCGCCGCTGGTGGGCACGACGCGCACCACTTCGTCGCCCTCGCGCAACTTGATGGCGATCCAGCCCTCGCGTCGCGACTTGTCGTACTCCGAGAAGGGGGTCTTCTTGACGGTGCCGTTGGCGGTGGCGAACACCAGGAACTTGTCCTCGGGGAAATCGTTGGTGGTCACGATGGCCTGTATGGATTCGTTCGGCTGCAGGTTCAGCAGGTTGACGATGGCCGTGCCCTTGGCGGTGCGCTCCTTGAGGGGAATCTCGTGCCCGCGAAGACGGAACACGCGCCCGAGGTTGGAGAACATCAGCAGGTACGCGTGGGTCGTGGTGTGCACGATCTGTTGGACGAAGTCCTCCTCCTTGAGTCTCGCGCCCTGCACGCCGCGACCACCGCGGGCCTGGGTGCGAAAGGCGTCGGCCGCGACCGACTTGACGTAGCCGGCCTGGGTCATGGTGATGACCACGTCTTCGTCGTCGATCAGGTCCTCCATGCCCAGTTCGCCCGGGTCGTTCACGACGCGCGTGAGCCGTGGCGTGGCGTACTTGTCGCGGATCGCCGTGATCTCCTCGGCGATCACCGCGCGCAACTTCGTGTCGTCGGCCAGGATCGCCTGGAGTTCGCCGATCGTCTGGCGCAGTCGATTCATCTCCTCGTCGAGTTCGGCCCGACCGAGGCGGGTCAGGCGACCCAGGGTCATGTCCAAGATGTGGTTGGCCTGCTCCTCGGAGAAGTCGAAGGGGGTCGCCATCAGCGCCAGACGCGCGGCACCCCGGTCGTCGGATCCACGAATGGTCGCGATCACCAGGTCGAGCATGTCGATGGCCTTGAGCAGCCCCTCAACGATGTGAGCCCGGGCCTGGGCCTTGCGCAGTCGGAACTCGGTGCGTCGCGTCACGACGTCGACTTGGTGGTCGATGTAGTGACCGAGCGCCTGGGCCAGGTTGAGGGTGCGCGGCACGCCGTCGACCAGCGCCAGCTGGTTGACCGCGAACGTGGTCTGCAGCGAGGTGTTCTTGTAGAGCTTGTTCAAGATCACGTTGGCGTTGGCGTCGCGCTTGAGTTCGATGACCATACGCGCCTGACGTCCGGCGGAATCGTTCTGCACCCCCGAGATACCGTCGAGTTCGCCCAGCTTGACCAGGTCGTGAATCTTCTCCTCGACGGATTCCACCGACACTTCGTAGGGGAACTCGGTCACCACGATGCGGCTCGCGCGCGCCGTCTCCTCGATCTCGGCGACGGCGCGCATCTTGATGGAACCGCGTCCGGTGCGAATCGCGTCCATGATGCCTTGACGGCCCAAGATCTGCGCGCCGGTGGGGAAATCGGGACCCTTGACGAACGCCATCAGGTCGTCGGGGGTGGCCTCGGGGTGCGCGAGGAGGTGCAGCACGGCGTTGATGGTCTCACCCAGGTTGTGCGGGGGGATCTTGGTGGCCATTCCTACGGCGATACCCTGGGATCCGTTGACCAACAAGTTGGGGAATCGCGCGGGCAGGACCGTGGGCTGCTGGGTGGAATTGTCGTAGTTCGCCTCGAAGTCGACGGTCTCCTCGTCGATCGAGTCGAGGAGCTCGAGCGCCAGCGGGGCGAGACGGCACTCGGTGTAGCGCATGGCGGCGGCTCCCTCGTCGGGTCCGGTGCCGCCGAAATTGCCGTGGCCGCTGATCAGGGGATGGCGCATGGCGAAGTCCTGCACCATGCGCACCAGGGCGTCGTAGATGGCGCTGTCCCCGTGGGGGTGATAGGTACCCATGACCTCGCCGACGACCTTGGCGCACTTGGTGTGGGGGCGGTCGGGCCGCAGTCCCTGGTCGAACATCGAATAGAGGATGCGCCGGTGCACCGGCTTGAGACCGTCGCGGGCGTCGGGGAGCGCCCGCGACACGATGACCGACATCGAATACTCCAAGAAGGAGCGCTCCATCTCGAGGTTGATCTCGATGGGTTCGATGTAACCCAGTACCTCGTCGCCGCCGTCGGTGTTGGACGGGTTGTTGTTGTTGGATCGAGCCATGATTTCCTTCTCCCCTAGATGTCTAGGAAGCGAACGTCTTTTGCGTTGGTCTGAATGAAGTGGCGTCGCTGGGGGACGTCGTCACCCATGAGGATTGAACACACTTCGTCGGCGAGGGCGGCCTGCTCCACGGTGATCTGCAGCAGGGCGCGCTTGGTGGGGTCCATCGTCGTATCGCGCAACTCGTCGAAGTCCATCTCGCCCAGACCCTTGAGTCGCTGAAAGTCATTCTTGTGGTTCGGGTTCTCCTGGAGGAACGCCTCCTTGGCCGCGTCGTCACGCAGGTAGACCTTCTCCTTGCCGACCAGGGTCGAGTAGAGCGGCGGTTGCGCCACGTACACGTGACCGTTGTTGACCATCTCGGTCATCTGGCGGAAGAAGAACGTCAGGAGCAGGGTACGGATGTGGCTCCCGTCCACGTCGGCGTCGGCGAGGAGGATGATCTTGTCGTAGCGCACCTTGCTCACGTCGAAATCCGCTTCGACCCCCGCCCCGATCGCCGAGATCAGGGCCTGGATCTCGGTGTTCTTGAGGATCTTGTCGGTGCGGGCCTTCTCGACGTTCAAGATCTTGCCGCGGATGGGCAGGATGGCCTGGTACTTGGGGTTGCGCGCGTCCTTGGCGGAACCGCCCGCCGAGTTGCCCTCGACGATGAAGAGCTCGCACTCGCGCGGGTCCTTCGAGGAGCAGTCGACCAGTTTGCCGGGCAGCCCCGCACCGTCTAACGCGCTCTTTCGTCGGGTGAGGTCGCGCGCCTGGCGCGCGGCCATACGCGCGCGTGACGCCTGAACGGCCTTGGCCACGATCTGGCCGCCCTCCTTGGGGTTCTCCTCCAACCACTCCGCCAACTTCTCATTCGTGGCGCGCTCGACGAGTGAGCGGATGGAGACGTTCCCGAGCTTCCCCTTGGTCTGACCCTCGAACTGCGGTTCGGCCAGGCGCACCGAGATGATGGCGGTGAGACCCTCGCGCACGTCGTCGCCGGTGAGGTTCTCGTCCTTCTCCTTCAGCAGATTCCGTTTCCGTGCGTAGCGGTTGACCACGTTCGTGATGGCCTTGCGAAAACCCTCCTCGTGCATCCCGCCCTCGATCGTGGAGATGCCGTTGGCGAAGGAGTGAATGCTCTCGTAGTACCCGGTGTTCCACTGAAAGGCGACTTCGACCTCCTGCCCCTCCTCGGACTGCTCGTAGGATCCGACTTTGCGAAAGAGCGACTCCTTGGCGTTGTTGAGGTGGCGCACGTAGTCGACGATGCCGCCGTTGTACTTGTAGGTCTCGGTGAACTCGCGCCCCACGCGCTGATCCTGGAAGTTGATCTCGAGACCGCGATTCAAGAACGCCATGATCTGCAGGCGTTCCAGGACGGTCTGGGCCCGAAACTCCACGTCGTCGAAGATGGAGGCGTCCGGGGTGAAGGTGACCGTGGTACCGGTACGTCCGCGCGGCGCGGGGCCCGTGACGCGCAGCGGACCCTGGGGTTTGCCCCCGTCGGCGAACTCGAGTTGGTGGCGCTCACCGTTGCGGTCGATCTCGAGGATGAGCCGGGTGGAGAGCGCGTTGACCACCGACACCCCCACCCCGTGCAGACCCCCCGACACCTTGTAGCCCTCGCCGCCGAACTTGCCGCCGGCGTGCAGGACCGTGAGGACGATCTCCGCGGCCGATTTCCCGGGGTACTGCGGGTGCTCGTCGACGGGGATGCCCCGGCCGTCGTCGACCACCCGGCAACTCCCGTTGGCCAGGATGGTCACGTCGATGCGGGTGCAGTACCCCGCCATCGCCTCGTCGACCGCGTTGTCCACGACCTCCCAAATCAAGTGGTGCAACCCGGCGGGACCCGTCGAGCCGATGTACATGCCCGGCCGCACGCGGACCGGTTCGAGGCCTTCCAGAACGGTGATGTCACGAGCGCCGTAGCTCGATGACCCCTTGGACTTTTCAGCCACGGAGTAATCCTTTCGGTTGGATGAATTTCGGCGCGCAGGGCGCTACCGCGTTCATGAGAAACTTGCTTCCATCCTACTGGTTTCGCACTGACGTCCCCGACGTTGCAGGGGTCAAAAAGCCTTTAAATTTAAGGTTTCTGGATGGTTTTGATCGATTGGGGCGCGCGATCGCCCAACCCGGCGAGACCCCGTAAAATTGTCTCGCTCTCCCACATGACGTGCTGGGCGTACGCGCCCGAGGGCACGCTGACGACGAGGACTTGATTCTTCACGAATTCCGGTCGGCACTGCTGGACGACCGACGGCGCCAGCAGGGTCGGCCACAGCGCGAGGATCTCCTCCATCACCGTGAGATCGACCTTGCGCACCCGCCGCGCGAGGCCGCGCAACACTTCGCC